>JAXDJL010000151.1:0-4104 GCA_034665685.1 Actinomycetota bacterium
CGCCGATCGGGACGACGCCACCGGAACGAGCTCGCCGGGCCACTCGCGCTCCTCGAGGATCGACAGCATCTGCGTCCCGACCGCACCGGTAGCACCTACGAGAACCGTCTTCATGCTGAGGACCTCATCAGATCACTCATCGCTCGGCCGATCTCGGTCGGGCGACAGGGCCCTGATCTGTCCCGTAGCGGTCAGGGGATGCTGCTCGCGCACGATCGCTTCTTCGGGCAGCGCGAACTTCTTGTGCACGGAACGGACCGCTTCTTCCATGTCAGCCCGCCTCACCACACAGGAGACTCGGATCGAGGACGTCGAGATGATCTCGATGTTGACACCCGCCTCGGCGAGGGCATCGAACATATCCGCCGCAACTCCGGGGTGACTCTTCATCCCCGCGCCGACCAGGGAGATCTT
This sequence comes from Actinomycetota bacterium, assembly GCA_034665685.1. Classification (GTDB taxonomy): domain Bacteria; phylum Actinomycetota; class CADDZG01; order CADDZG01; family WHSQ01; genus JAUJNU01. The sequence goes on from JAXDJL010000151.1 coordinate 415, forward strand.
TGCTATCTCCGTGTCGGTGTCGATCCCTCGGGCACCGATCGATTCCTTGATGCGCTCAAGAACGGACTGCGCGCGGCGGAGATCGTCCTTGGGCAGAGTGAAGAAAACGTCGGTGCGCCCGTCGTCGGACGCGTTCTGAACGATCATGTCGATGTTGACGCCCTCATCGGCGAGGGGACGGAAGATGCGTGCCGCGATTCCCGGGGTGTCGGGTACCCCGAGGACCGTGATCTTTGCCTCAGACGCGTCGTGGGCGACCGCGGAGATGATGGCCTTCTCCATGCGTTCGTCCTCCTCCCGTATCCAGGTCCCCTCCACGCCGCTGAAAGACGAGCGCACGTGGATGAGCACCCCGTTGTTCCGAGCGTATTCGACGGACCGCAGTGAAAGGACCTTTGCGCCGGCGGCTGCGAGCTCGAGCATCTCTTCGTAGGAGACCGCGTGCAGCTTGCGAGCCTCGGGAACCAGCCTCGGATCCGCGGTGAAGACGCCTTCAACATCCGTGTAGATCTCACACGCGTCCGCGCTCAGAGCATGAGCGAGGGCGACCGCGGTCGTATCGGACCCGCCGCGTCCCAACGTGGTGACGTCGAACGCCGTAGAAACACCCTGGAAGCCGGCGACGATCGTGATCTTGCCGGCCGCGAGGGCCTCATGAACCCGGCCGGCTTTGATCTCGATGATGCGCGCCTTCCCGTGAGCGGTATCCGTCACGATGCCGGCTTGGGAGCCCGTGAAGGAGATCGCCTCGTGACCGAGCTCTGCGATGGCCATGGAGAGCAGTGCCATCGAGATGCGCTCCCCCGCGGTGAGCAGCATGTCCAGCTCCCTGGCGTGCGGAACGGGAGAGATCTGCTCTGCGAGCTGGACAAGTTCGTCGGTGGAGTCGCCCATCGCCGAAACCACGACACAGACTTTTTGGCCCGCCTCGGACGCCGCGACGACGCGCTGAGCGACGCTTTTGATCCTTGCCGCGTCGGCTACAGAGGTGCCGCCGTACTTCTGAACGATGAGTGCCACGCGAACAACTTAGCGGGGTTTAACGGTCGCAGTGCGCTCTATCCTGCTGTTGATCCTTGGAGCAGTCCTCGCCCTTCCCCGGCTTGGGGTCGTACACGGCGTTGTTGTCGGTCTCCCTGGTCGGGTTGAGCGTGGTGCCCCCTCCGTCGGTCGAGGCACCCTTGGAGTCGCCTCCGTTGCCGCCCGATTTATCGCCGCGGCCCCCGGGGAACGTTTGACCAGCACCTCCTCCGGTGTCGCCGCCCTTGGCGGCCGAAGAAACGGAGGCGATGCGCGATCCGCTCTTTCGGTGCGCTCCGGCCCTCTTGGACGCCTTGGCGCTCGATCCCTCTACCGCGTCCGGCATCGAGGCCTGGGCATCGGCGAGACCGACCGACAGCCTGGCTAGGCCGGCCATCCCATAGTCGGTTGAAGGAGACTCCGCCACCACGACCTCTGCCTGGGCCGAGGGATGCACGAACCTGTGGTGCTGGCCTCCCGTGCCCCCGAGTCCAGTGGCTCCGATGATGATGGCAGCGCCCGTAGCGCCGGCTGCGGAAGCAACGCTGCCGGATCCCGTCGCCTTCATCCATGCCGACATCTTGCGGAAGAGTGGCGCGGGGCCGGCGAGGAACAGCAACGCTCCGGCCGCGGGCAGAGCTGCGGGCAACGTGCGGATGAAGGCCTCGACCACATCGGGATCGAACTGATAGCCCGCGTTGACCCGCAGGTTCTCGATCGCGGTCTTGCGGTCACAGCCCGGCTTGTAGGGACGAGCAGAAGTCATCGCGTCGAACGCGTCCGCAACGCAGATGATGCGCGAGAAGAGGGGAATCTCTTCACCCTGCAGCTTGTCGGGGTACCCCGCACCATCCCAACGCTCGTGGTGATGACGAACGGCGAGGGCAACGGCCCTCGGTGCAGCGCCGGTCACCATCTCGGCTCCCAGCGAGGGGTGCTCCTGGATGATCCCGCGTTCCGCCGAGTCCAACCTGCCGGGCTTCCTTAGAACGCGGTCGGGGATGCGGATCTTTCCGACGTCATGCAGGGTGGCCGCTCGCCGCAACTCGTCGATCTCGTGGCCCGTAAGGCCCATAGCGATCGCGGTGCGGTACGTGTGGCGAGCAACGCGACGAGAATGGCCGAGGGTGTAGGGATCCTTAGCTTCCAGGGCGCCGGTTAGATCTTCGAGGATCTCGAGCTTGCGTACCGGGTCGAGGTTGATGACGCGATCCTGACCCTGCACCAAACCCAACACGCCGGCGCCTTCCGCGATCGTCGCCTCCGCGCGCTTCCGACGGTGCCAGCGCCACAGCATCAGCTCACCGAAGTTGACGTCCATGGACTCAGGTCGTCGGAGCCACACCGCCGATCCGGCCGTAGCGAGCCCGCACGCGAGGTCGCACCGAGCGCGCTCGCAAGCAAAGGAGATACGTGGGGCTGCCCGATCTTCACGGCGAGCACTCCGACCGCGATCGGGAAGACAACGACGATCACCGTCGCGACGAGCGCGTACGGAAACAGTCTGGAGATGTTGCTGGTCAGATCCTGCCGTCTCATACCCACCCTCAGGCTTTGCCGTTACAACTACAGAGCGTAGTCTTAGAACAGCGCTGTGTCAGTGTACTGCCCAATCCGAGAGGCGGCAAACCCCGCTGCTGGAGATGATTTCGCGCTCTAGGAGATCTGTCTGCGACCCTGCAGGGCAAGGCCCAGAGTCACCTCGTCAGCGTACTCCAGGTCCCCTCCTACGGGGAGGCCGCTGGCGAGCCGCGTGATCCGGATCCCGGTCGGCTCGAGCAATCGAGCCAGGTGGAGGGCGGTCTGTTGGCCTTCGGTGTTGGGGTTCGTGGCCACGATCACCTCGGTTACTTGAGAGACGGCGGGCTGCTCGGCCCCGAGATCGAGGGAGCCCTCCGATGAGGGCTGGAGGCGCTGGAGCAACTCGGCGATCCGCAGATCGTCGGGCCCCACCCCCTCGAGCGGATTCAATGCCCCCCCGAGCACGTGATACAGGCCGCGGTACTCGCGCGTCCGCTCTATCGCGGCGATGTCGAACGGTTCTTGAACCACGCATATGACGGTGGGGTCGCGCCGCGGATCACGGCAGTAGTCGCACAGCTCCTGGTCGGCGAGATTGAAGCAGATGCGGCAGAACCCGATCTTCTCTTTCATTTGCACGACCGCTTCGGCCAGGCGTCGAGATTCCGACGCATGGTTCTTGAGCAGGTAGAACACCATCCGCTGCGCGCTCTTGGCGCCGATCCCCGGAAGTTTCGTGAACTCGTCGATCAGATCCTGAATTGGTCCCGTGAACAAAGTTGCTACATCCCCGGAAGGCCGAGACCACCAAGACCGCCCGCGAGCGGGCCCATGGCCTCTTGCTGCGCGTCGCGCGCTTTGTCGAGAGCGTCGTTGACGGCGGCCGTCACCGTGTCGCCGAGCATCTCGATGTCGTCCGCGTCGGGGGTTTCATCGAAGATGGCGGGATCGATCGTGATGCTGAGGATGTGTTGGTCGCCGGATGCGGAGACTTTGACGGCTCCCCCGCCGGCGGTTCCCTCGACCTCGATCTCGGCCAGTTGCTCCTGAGCGCGCTGCATGTCCTCGGCCATCTTCTGGGCCTGCTTCATCATCTTCTGCATGTCTTTCACAGGTCAGGTCCTCTCTTCGACTATCTCGGCGCCGAGG
>JAXDJL010000152.1:0-14388 GCA_034665685.1 Actinomycetota bacterium
CGAGACGATCGGGTTCGATGGGCACAGTACGACCTTGTCCGCAGAGCGGATCGAGTCCAGAACCCCCGGCGCTGGACTTGCCTCGCTCGCGCCGGTGATCCGAACCTCCTTCACCTCCGGCATCTGCCTCTCCTTGACGAAGTACTCCTGGAACTCGAGCGTTCGACCGTCGGTCGTGTCGATCACGGTCGCTACGGGATCGTTCGTCATCGGAAGAACGGTCGGCCGAACGCCGAGAGCGAGTGCGATCTCTCTCGTCGCGTCCGAGAGCGTGGCGCCGGCCCTCATCCTCTCGGTCCGATAGATGCAAGTGGCGAAGTCCCGATCGCCGAGACGGAACCAAGAGTCGTAGCCGAGACTTGCCAATCCATCGACGACGAGGAAGGTGTCGCCCTCGAGCCCCCAGCCGCGCTCGGTGTCCGCGAGCCCGGCGAGCCAGTAGGTCACGATGTCTACGTCGGGCGATACGTGGACGCCGTAGATCTCGGCGTCGTCCCCCGTATTTACGATCGCCGTCAGCTCGGACCCGGCCGCAAGCTCCAGCCCCACGAGCAGCTTCGCTCCGCCTACGCCGCCGGCAAGAGCGGTGACCTTCATGGCGAGGGAGTTTAGTAGCCTGCCGGGCATGGATCGCCTCGGATCGTTGGCCCGGCGAGCATCCGACGGCGAGCGACTCGGCGAGCCAGAGGTTCGTGAGCTTGCCCGGCTCGCTGCACACGACCCGGCCCCCGTCATAGAAGCGGCCGGCCGCCTGCGAGATGCCGCCGTGGGCCCCCTGGTCACCTACTCCAAGAAGGTCTTTGTCCCTCTAACCCAGCTGTGCCGCGACTCGTGCGGCTACTGCACCTTCGCCCATCCACCGGTCCCCGGCCACCGCGTCTACATGACCCTCGAGGAGGTCGTCGACGTGGCGCTCCTCGGCCAGGCCACCGGTTGCAAGGAGGTCCTCTTCACGCTGGGTGAGAAGCCCGAGCGGAAGTGGCCCGAGGCGCGCGCCGAGCTCGACGCACTCGGGTTCTCCTCGACCGTCGAGTACCTCGCCGCGGCCTGCAAGGAGGTGCTCGACAAGACGTCCCTTCTGCCTCACGCGAACCCCGGAACCTTGACGCCCGAAGAGGCTCAGTTGCTCAGGCCGGTGAGCGTGAGCCAAGGCATGATGCTCGAGACGCTGTCCGAGCGTCTTCTCGGCAAGGGCATGGCGCACTGGGGCGCACCGGACAAGAAGCCGAGCGTTCGACTCGCGACACTGGAAACGGCCGGGGAAGCTCGCGTGCCTTTCACCACCGGGATCTTGATCGGCATCGGCGAGACCTACGAAGAGCGCATAGATGCGCTACTCGCGATACGCGCCTCGCACGAACGGCATGGTCACATCCAAGAGGTGATCGTGCAGAACTTCCGATCGAAGCCTGACATCGCGATGGCCGGATGGCCCGAGCCGACGGCCGCAGAGATGCGCCTCATGATCGCTTTGACAAGGCTGATCATGGGCCCCGACGTCGGCGTGCAGGCTCCACCGAACCTGTCGCCGGAGGAATACGGCAGCTATCTCGCTGCCGGTCTGTCCGATTGGGGCGGGGTCTCTCCGGTCACGCCCGATCACGTCAACCCCGAGCGGCCCTGGCCCAAGCTGGACGAGCTCCAGAGCGTGACCGGGTCGCGGGGCCATCTCCTGATGGAACGACTGGCGGTGTACCCGTCGTACGTGGGCACTCCGACGGCGTTGGAACAGTGGATCGATCCCTCGCTGCGCCCGAGCGTCCTGGCGGCGATAGATGGCGAGGGCTTGCCGCGCACCGGCGAGTGGTTCTCGGGCGGCGAGGCTCCTCCTCCGGACTCCGATCGCGTGGTGGTCGAGGCGGCTCGCGCCGGAGCGGGACGCGTCCCCGGACGCGTCGTCCGAGACTCGATCGTCCGCGCGCTGGACCGTGCCGAGAACGGCGAGAGCATCGACGAGTCCGAGATCGAGTTGCTCTTCACCGCCAAGGGGGCCGAGACCGAGCGGCTGTACGAGACTGCGGACCGGCTTCGGACTCGGGCGGTCGGCGACGAAGTTACGTACGTAGTGAACCGCAACATCAACTACACGAACCTCTGCTACTTCAAGTGCGGGTTCTGTGCGTTCTCCAAAGGGCCGAAGTCCCTCAACCTACGCGGCGAGCCTTACCTTCTGTCTCCGGAAGAAGTCGCGCACCGCGCCGAGGAAGCGTGGGCGACCGGCGCAACCGAAGTGTGCATGCAGGGTGGGATCCATCATTCGTTCACCGGCAGGCACTACGTCGAGTACCTGCAGGCGGTCAAGACGGCGGTTCCCGACATGCACGTCCACGCGTTCACCGCGCTCGAGGTGTCGCAGGGGGCCGCGGCCTCAAAGATCCCAGTGCGAGATTTCCTCGCCACACTGAAGGACGCCGGTCTCGCAACGCTGCCCGGTACCGCGGCAGAGATCCTCGACGACGAGATACGCGACATCATCTGCCCCGACAAGATCAACACGGCGGAATGGTGCGAGGTGCATCGGATAGCCCATTCTCTGGGGCTGCGCTCCAACGCCACCATCATGTTCGGCACGGTCGAGGGGCCTCGCAATTGGGCCCGGCATCTCATGGTCGTGCGGGATCTGCACAAAGAGATCGCGGCACAAACTGGTGAGGGACTGTTCGAGTTCGTCCCGCTTCCGTTCGTGCACATGGGGGCGCCGATATTCCTCAAGGGCAAGGCGCGACGCGGCCCTACGTTCGAGGAAGCATTGAAGATGCACGCAGTTGCTCGCGTCGCCTTGACGGGTCACATCGACAACATCCAGGTCTCATGGGTGAAGATGGGGATCGAAGGATCCAAGCTTGCGCTTCAAGCCGGTGCAAACGACCTTGGTGGCACACTTATCAACGAGAACATCTCGCGCGCCGCGGGGGCGAGCCACGGACAGGAGCTGAGTGCCGCAGACATGGAAGCCCTCATAACCTCGATCGGCCGGACGCCCCGGCGACGCAACACCTTGTACGGCACGCCGGCGCCCCGGAAGGGTGCTGAAGATGCCCGTCCGGTCGCAGGGGTGCAGCACACGGGCCTCGTCTAGCGCGGTATGGCTACTACGACGAAGCGCCCCCAAGTTGCGGCGCGGCATCTGGACGAGATCCCCAGCGTTCTGGCGATCGTCGTCACGCACAACGGCCGTCCGTGGCTCAAGGACTGCCTCGTCGGGCTCAACACTCAGAGCTACCCGCTGCTCGACGTGCTGGTGGTCGACGACGCGTCGCCCGACCAGGATCAGGAGCCCCGTCTCAAGCGCATAGCGAAACGACATCTCAAGGCACGTCGTTGGGGGTACGTCCGCACGCCGCGGCCGTTGGGATACGGCGGCGCCATCAACTGGGCTCTCTCGCGGGTGCGTACGGACGCCGACCTTCTGCTCTTCATCCACGATGACGCCGCGCTCGAGCCGCGCGCCGTCGAACGCATGACGGCTCGCATCCTCACCGACGATCACACCGCGATCGTGGGTCCCAAGATCGTTGCCTGGGACGATCCGAACCGGCTCGAAGAGATCGGAATGGCGGCGGACCGCTTCGGCTATCCCTATAAGGGCTTGGAGGAAGACGAACTCGACCTCGGACAACACGACTCTTCTTCAGAGGTCTTTTACGTCACGACCACTTGCATGCTCGTGAGGCACGACGTATTCCGTGAGCTGCGCGGCTGGGATGCTCGCCTACGAGCCTTCGCGGAGGATCTGGATCTGTGTTGGCGCGCTCGCCTGAACGGTTACACGATCCGAACGGAGCCCAGAGCCAAGGCTCGTCACGCGATCGCTTTGGCGACTGGCCAGCGCGAGTCTCCGTTCACTCCTGCGCGGTATTACATCCGTCGAAACCGTCTAAGGACCGTTTTCAAGAACGTCTCGACGCTGAGGCTGCTAACGCTCGTTCCGCAGTTCATCCTGCTCAGCTTTGCGGAGATGCTCGGATTCATACTGCTGCGACAGCCCGGCCAGATCGTCGGCCTCCTCAAGGCGCTGGGATGGAACTTCATCCGCCTGCCTCAAACACTTCGTGAGAGGGCCACGATCCAAAGGCACCGCAAGGTGCCGGATCGAAGTTTCCGGCGCCTGACCGTTCGCGAGTCAACGCGCATCCGCGCATATATGGAGAACCAAGCCGAACGGGTGGAGGAGGCGTGGGGGAGGCGCGCGGACGTCATCGCGCGGCGCAGCACGCAGGCCCGGGTGATCGGCAGCGAGATGAAGGGCTGGATCGGCGCGGCGGCGTTCTTAGTGGTGCTCGCGTTGCTGCTCGGCTTCCGCCACCTCCTCTGGGCCCCGTCGGCATCGGTCGGTGAATTGCTTCCCTATCCGGAAGGCATGACTGGCATGTTCCGGGCGTTCTCCTCGCCGTGGCGCTCGGTGGGTCTTGGCCAGCCCGGCCCCGCGCCTCCGGCCTTCGCTCTGCTCGGCATCTTTCCAGTTGTCACACTTGGAGCCGCTGGCGCCGCGCAGAAGCTTTTGGTTCTCACCCTCGGTGTCGTCGGGTTCGCCGGCGCGTACCGGATGGTCGCCGACCTCGTGGACAGAGCGGGGCGTTTCGCCGCGGGGGCCGCTTACATGATGGGCGCGGTCGGATACGCGGGGCTTCGCGAAGGCTCCTTAGGCTCGCTCGTCTTCGGTGCCGCAGCCCCCTTCGTGGTTCTGGTTCTGGTGCGCCTAACCGGATGGGTGCGCCCTCCCGGGTGGAACCGTGGGCGCGCCGTGGCGCGCCTGGCCCTTGGAAGCGCCGTTTCTGCAGCCTTCGTCCCCGGATCGCTGGCGATCTACGCGCTCGTTGCGGTGCTGTTGGTGGCGGCGCGCGCGTTCCTCATCTCACCGTCCGGCGTCATGCGCTCGCTGGCCACAAGCCTGGGAGGCATAGCGGTCGGGTGGGTTCTGCTCCTTCCCTGGAGCGGCACGTGGTTCGACACCGGCGGCCCCCTCGCTCAGATGCTGGACCACTCGCGCACGTTCCAAGCCGGCTTCGCGGAACACGGCATGGGCTCCGTTCTGCTCGGTCAGACGCCACAGGTTCCGGTGTTCTTCGGACTCTCGCTACCGATACTGGGTGTGTTGGCCGTCGTGTTGGGGGAGGGTCAGCGCAAGCGGCTCGCGCTTCTTCTGTGGGCCGTGATCGCGAGCCTAGGACTGTTGATCACCGCGATCCGGGCCGGCGCTCTTCCACCGTTCGTCGCGTCGCCGACCGAGGCGGGCATCGTCGTCGCCGTCTGCTTCGCGGGACTGGCGGGCATCGCGGTGGGAGCCTTCCGCCTGGACCTTCCGCGTCGCGACTTCGGATACATGCATTGGGTGACGCTGGCGGCTCTCTCCGTCTCGATATTCCTCGCCGCCGCGGGTCTGGGCCCGGCACTGCTGCACGGCGAATGGGAGCCTGGACGCGACGAGCCCCGCGCACCCAGCCAAGTGGTCGCTCAGATCGGCAGTCTTCTCGATGCCGAGGCCGAATCGGTCGGGCCGTTCCGCGCCCTATGGGTGGGATCCAGCTGGGCGCCGCCGACCCCCACCGCCGCGCGTCCGGTGACGGACGCCTTCCTGACCGCGCCGCTCGGTCAGTCCCTGACCGATCTTTTCGAGACGGGCGAGGGCGAGCCGCAGCAACAACTCGAGCGCGTGATCGGTTCCGTTGAGTCCGGCGCTACGGACGAGGGTGGCGCGCTGCTCGGCGTGTTCAACGTCCGGTACGTCGTGCTGGAGACCGACGACTCGGCCGAGCCCTGGCTCGGACAACGCGATCTCGGTCTGATCCGGACGGAGCCCGACTACCTTCTGCTCGAGAACCAGGCTCCCTTGGCGCGCGCGGCGATCTACGATTCCATGCCGGGACTCCTCGCCCCCGTTGATGGAGGTGGAACCAGGCTGGATCCCGTCACGCCGAGCGAAGAGCTCGCCGTCCTCGAACAGAGGAGTTCCGGCCGCTACGGTGCCGACGAGGTTCCTGCATCGGGAGACTTGTTCCTGGCAGAGGCGAATCACGAAGGCTGGAAGGCGACGGCGGGTGGCGACGAACTCGATCGCACCGACGCGGGATGGGGGAACGGCTTCGTCGTTCCGGGGGACGCATCCGGCTCCCTCTTGGTTCGCTTCCCGCGCACGATCGGAGACCTCCTGTGGTTGGTGGTCATCGGTCTCGCGTGGATCACTGTTTTGGGTTCGTCGTTCTCGCGCCGTCGCCCGCCCGAGTTGTTGATGGCATCGGAGGCCGGTCACGCGGACGAAGGAAGTGATGAGTGATGGACAAGCGACGCGAGCTCATCGCAGCGGGCCTCATAACGATCGTCATGGCGGCGGGGCTTGGTTGGGAGGTGTCCAGCGAGTCCGTGTCGGCCCCCGATCTCGGCGCGACCGACGGAGACTTGATCAACCAGCGCGCGCTCTTCTGTCCTCCTCTGCCGGGGGACACGGAAGGTTCCGAGACCCTTACGACGTGGTCGAGCACGGGTGAAGACGCCGCGCTGTCGATCGGCGACTCGGATGAAGGGGCCGTCGAGCTCGGACAGGATCGGATCCGGGTCGACAAGGTGGACGGCGCAGGCCCCGTAAACATCGTTGGAAGCGGTGCTCCACTGCTCGCAGACGTCGCGATGAGCTTCACCAAGCCGTACGAGGCCGTGGGGGCCGCGCAATGCTCGGCCAAAGCAGATACGGAGTGGTATTTCCCCGAGGGCTCCAGCGAAGTGGGCTTCAAGGAGCGCCTGCTCATCTACAACCCGTTCCCCGACGAAGCCGTCGTGAGGATCACGTTCTTCACCTACCAAGGCACGGAAGCGAAGGCCCAGTTCGCCAAGATCCCGGTTCCCAGCGGAGAAGCGGTGCAGGCGCGCGTGAACAAGGCGATCACACAGAGGAAGGCGTTGGCGACGACGATCTCGGCGGTTCGTGGACGGGTGGTGGCGTGGAAGATGCTGTTCTCCAAGACCGAGGATCGGCCCAACGGCGTCGAGTTCTCCCTCGGTCAAACCGAGACCAGCACGCGCCTGTTCTTCCCGTTGGGCCGCGTGGACGAAGGATCGGACGAGCGGATAACGATCCTCAATCCGAACGATGAGAACGCGGTGGTGACGGCAACCTTCATGACGAAAGACGGCGTCTTTCAACCCAACCAGTACGTCGAGATGACGATCCGGCCGAACGCGACCAAGGTTCTAGCCCTCGGTGACCTAAGCGGGAAGAAGGCTCCTCCCGTGGGTCCCCTCAGCGCAAAGATCGAGTCGGTGAACGACGTCGGAGTCATCGCTGAAGAGTCGGTTGTGTACGGCTCAGCGGGATTCGAAGGGGTGGCGTCCGAGTTCGGCATGGGAGAGACCGCCACGTCCTGGTGGGTCGGTCCGGCCGCGGTGTCGAACGTGTCACAAGATGCGCTTGTGGTTCTAAGTCTGGGACCGAAGGCGGCTCACCTGAGCGTCACGCTGCTCTCGCAGGATCGGGCTCCCGTGTCCCCGAAGGAGCTCCAGGACGTGGAGGTCGGGGCGGGCAAGCGGGCTCAGATCATGTTGCCCGACATCGAGGGCGGACCGTTCGTGGTGCGGGTGGACTCGGATCAGCCGATCGTGGTGGCCCGCATCGCACAGGCCGGCGGGGACATCGGTCTGGTGGCCGGACTCCCGGTTACGCCGACTGAGCCTTAAGCAGCGAGTCGACCGCCTCGCCGTACGTCTCGGTGGCGCGGACGAAATGTTCGAAGAGGCGCGCCTCGCGATGATCGACGGGGGCCATCACCTCTGGATGCCACTGAACGCCGACCACCCAGGTTCGATCGCGCATCACGCACCCCTCCAGCACCCCATCGGTTGCCCACGCGACCGGCTCTAACTCGTCCGGCACCGTGTCCGGACCTTGGTGGTGGTGCGAGTTCACCTCGAGGTCGGTCGTTCCGAGGATCTCCGCCAGCTTGCTGCCTTCCTTCACGTGCACTTCGTGCGCCGGCTCGGCGCGCGGCATGTCCCGCCAGTGCTCAAGCCGCTCGGGATGATCCGCGAGGTGCTGGTCGAGGGTTCCACCGAGAAGAACGTGCACCAGCTGGAATCCCCGGCAGATGAGGAACATGGGCATGTCGCGCTCGAGGGCCTCGCGGAGGATCGCGAGCTCGAAGTCATCGCGTCGCCGGGAGACCTTTTCCGTCCTTGGATGGCGGGGGCGGTTGTAAAGAGCCGGGTCGATGTCTCCTCCGCCCGGAAGCAACAGACCAACCGCTCCGTCGAGGCACGAGGTGTCGCCGGGCTCGAGCTCGCTCTCTACGGGGAGCTTCTCGGGGATGTTCTCGTCGTCGCGCAGAGTGAAGGGCGAGTAGATGCGGGGATGACCTCCGGCGGCGTCGACGGCGCGTGCGTAAAGCAGCGGGATGCGCCCGGCCCCGTCGAGTCCCTGACCGGTGATGACGATGTGTCCTTGAGGAGCCTCGTCCTCTCGTTGCCGCCCCAGCATCGGTTCCTTTCCCCGTCGCCTGTGGCCCGTGGTATCCAGGCTATTCCAACAAAACTGACCTAGGAGACCCGTGTCCGACCGTATGCGTTTCGAAACTGCTGCCATCCACGCCGGACAGGATCCCGACCCCGCCACCGGCGCGGCCATCGTCCCTATCTATCAAACATCGACCTACGTTCAGGAAGCTGTAGCAAAACATAAGGGTTTTGAGTACTCGCGAACGGACAATCCGACGCGTCGGGCACTGGAAACTTGTCTCGCCGCGCTCGAGGGGGCCGAGTTCGCCACCGCGTACGCGTCGGGCATGGCGGCGATCATGACGCTCTCGCTCACGTTGAAATCGGGACAGAAGGTCGTCTTCTCCGACGACGTGTACGGCGGCACCTACCGGCTGTACTCCAAGGTGCTTGCGGATCTCGGCGTCGAGTGGGCATCGGCCGATCTGGGCGACCGCGCCGCGGTGGAGCGGGCGCTCGCGGGCGGGGCCGGCCTCGTGATCGCGGAGTCGCCGACGAACCCGATGCTGAAGGTGGTCGATCTGGCCATGCTCGCAGAGCTCTCCCATCAAGCGGGTGCGCTGTTCGCCGTCGACAACACCTTCGCAACGCCGTACCTGCAGCTGCCGCTCGAGCGCGGGGCGGACGTCGCCATCTATTCAGCGACCAAATACCTTGGAGGGCACTCCGACCTCGTCATGGGCGCGCTCGTAACCTCGGATGCGGAGCTGGCCACCCGGCTGCGTTTCCTCCAGAACTCGATCGGCGCGGTGCCGAGCCCGTTCGACTCCTGGCTCCTCCTGCGCGGGCTCAAGACGCTGGCTTTGCGGATGCGCGCGCACTCGCTGGGGGCCGCCAAGGTCGCCGAGTCACTCAAGGGACATCCGGCGGTCGAGAGCGTGTACTTCCCCGGCCTCCCCGACTTCCCCGGACACGACCTGGCGACGCGACAGATGGCGGCCTCGGGCGAACCACTGTACGGAGGGATGGTCTCGATCGACGTCGGCTCGGAGGACAAGGCCCTTGACCTTTGTGCGCGGACGAAGCTGTTCTTCCTCGCCGAGTCCTTGGGAGGAGTCGAGTCCCTGATCGAACACCCCGGCAAGATGACGCACGCGAGCCTCGAGGGTTCGGGCCTCGAGATCTCTCCGGGATTGGTTCGGCTGTCGGTGGGCATCGAACACCCGGACGACCTGATCGCCGACCTGGAGCAGGCCCTCGCCTGACCCACGACCACCCCTCGCCTGACCCACAACCACCCCAAGCCTGACCCACAACCACCCCAAATAATCCTGTGCACCCTCGTTCTAAGGGGTGGGACAGGATTATTTCAAGGCGGCTAGGTCGTTTGCTTCGCCAGGAACTCCAGGAGGTCGGCCCGCGACAGGACCGCGGTCGGCTTCGTCCCGTCCACGACGACGATCGCTTCGGCTCCCCTCGAGAGGTCGGCGAACATCTCGTCCACACCGGCCGACGCTTGAACGACCGGTAGGGGAGCGTCCATCACCTCGGCGACGTCACGATCGATCGCTCCGCGATCCCTGAACACGCGGTCGAGCAACGTGCGTTCGTGGATCGAGCCGACGATCTCCGAGATGTCCTCCGGTTTGTCAGTCTTCGCAACGGGAACCTGCGAGATGCCGTAGGCCTGCAGCAGATCGATCGCTCGTCCCACCTTCTCGTGCGAAGGGACGACGACGAGGTCGGGGATCTTCGTTTCCTGGCGGCTCTTCTCCATCGTGACCTCGCCGATGCGCGCCGACGTTCCGGGCCGATCGGTGAAGCCGTGTTCGACCATCCACGATTCGTTGTAGAGCTTGGACAGGTAACTCTTGCCGGAGTCGGGGAGCAGCACGACCATCACGTCGTCCGGCCCGCACTCGCGTCCAACCTCTAACGCCGCCCACGCCGCGGTTCCTCCCGAACCACCCAACAGCACGCCCTCTTCCTTGGTGACGCGTCGCGCGGTAAGGAACGAGTCCTTGTCCGTCACTTGGATCCAGCGGTCGACCACCGACGGATCGAGGGTCTCGGGCCACGAGTCCTTGCCGATCCCCTCGACCAGATAAGGCCGTTCTTCTCCGGTGTAGACCGAGCCTTCTGGGTCTGCACCGACGATCACTATGTCGGGGTTCTGTTCCTTGAGGTAGCGCCCCGCGCCGGTGATCGTTCCACCCGTGCCCACGCCGATCACGAGGTGCGTCATCGTGCCCTCGGTCTGTTCCCACAACTCGGGTCCCGTCGTCTCGTAATGGGTGTTCGGGTTCTCTTGGTTGTGGTACTGGTTCGGTTGATACGCGCCGGGGATCTCTTCGGTCAGCCGGTCGGCGACTTTGTAATAGGACTCGGGGGAATCGGCCGGAACGGCCGTTGGAGTGATGACCACCTCGGCCCCGTAAGCGCGGAGGAGTGCGATCTTCTCCTGGCTCATCTTGTCGGGCATGGTGAAGATGCAGCGGTAACCCTTGAGTGCCGCCGCTATCGCAAGGCCGACACCGGTGTTGCCCGAGGTCGGCTCCACGATCGTTCCCCCGGGCTGTAGCGCGCCGGACCTCTCGGCCGCCTCGATCATCCGGATCCCGATGCGATCCTTGACGCTCCCACCGGGGTTCAGCATCTCGAGCTTGGCGTAGAGGGGGACCGGCAGGTCCTTCCCGAAGCGATGCAAGCGAAGGAGCGGCGTCCTGCCGATGGTCTCGAGCAAGGAGTCGTAGGCGTGCACGAACCCATCGTGGCCTACGCTGGGTGACCGCGCAACCTCCAACTGCAACCCTGTGGCTCTCTCAGGCGTCTAAAGGTTGAGGGTGGTTTTCCCGGAAAAGCGATAGGCAGTTACCATCGGACGTTCACCCCGGGGGCCGCGTCCTTGTGGCCGTGCCGGAAGAAAGGTCAGAACCCTGAGCAGCGACGGAGCAAACAAGGAGATCATCGCTTCCCCCAAACGCGGGGGAAACCTGTTCCAGCGCGCCCGAACCTGGTGGGTTGCTGCCGCGATCTTTGTCGGCGTTCTGGCTCTCGGCGCCGCCGGCGTTTCCTACGCCGCCTACGACTACGGACAGGATTACCAAGGAAAGATCCTTCCCGGCGCGAGCATCGCAGGCGTAGACGTTAGTGGGATGCACCGGGATGAAGCCATCGCCGCGGTCAGGGACGCCATCTCTCCTCAATTGCACCGCAAGGTCACGGTCACATGGCGCGACCACATATGGACCGTGACGCCGGAGAGGCTCGGCGCCCGAAACAACGCGGCCCGCATCGTCGAGGCCGCCCTCGCGGCGAGCGACGACACGTCCTTCTTCGACAAGATGAAGCTGCGCGTATTCGGCGACGAGTTCGGTTTCGAACGGTCGATCGCGATCACCTATCCCCGCCAGGGAGTGCGCGGTTACGTCGAGGGTCTTGCCGGTTCGCTCAACAAGAAGCCCGTCGATGCAACGATCGACTATTCGACCGGGTGGGTCGAGACGACGGGATCGAACACCGGACGCAAGGTCGAGCTCGTCCCAAGTCGCCGCGCGCTGCAGACCGCTCTCCGCAAGGGGACCGATAACGCGGAACTGTCCGTGAAGATCCTGCAGCCCGAGGTGACAGAGGAGTCGTTCGACCAGATCCTGCTCGTTCGGATCGGCGAGAACAGGCTGTATCTCTACGAGGACGGGAAGATCACGCACGACTGGCCGGTTGCACCCGGACAGTCCGCTTATCCCACCCCGCAGGGGATCTTCGAGGTCACCGAGAAGCGCTACATGCCGACCTGGGTGAACCCCTCGCCGGATGGTTGGGGGGCAACGCTTCCTCCGTCGATCCCGCCGGGTATCAGCAATCCCCTGGGGCTTCGAGCGATCAACTGGTCCGCACCGGCGATCCGCTTCCACGGAACGACGGCGACCTATTCGTTGGGCTACAACGCGTCCCACGGTTGCGTGCGCATGTCGAACGACGACGTCATCCAGCTGTACGACCTCATCGACGTGGGCACGCCCATCGTTTCGACGCAGGTCGCTCCCTACCGTCCACTCGTCACGACCACCTCTGTCGCGACGACGCCGACCACGGACCCGGACCGCGTCCAAACCGACTCCACCCAGAACGATGGCAAGAACGACCGCAAGAAGGACAACTAACTAGTGCCCCGTCACGGGACGGAGAACTAGCTGGAGCGCGATAGGCGCCCACCTAGGTTCGGCGAAGAGGACAGGCGCCTCTCGTACGGCAGTTATCTGAAGGTCCCGCAGGTTCTTTCCCTGCAAGAGCTCGAATCGGATCCGCCCGCGCACGACGAGTTGCTCTTCATCATCGTCCATCAGATCTACGAGCTGTGGTTCAAAGAGATCCTGTTCGAGCTGGACTCGGTGCGGGCGCTCATGTTCGAGGGACGCATCCGGCGCGCCCGCCATTACCTAGAGCGCGTGCACTCGATCGAACATGTGATGGTCGCTCAACTGCCGGTCCTCGAGACGATGTCCCCACAGGACTTCCTCGAGTTCCGCACCCAGCTCGCGCCGGCGAGCGGTTTCCAGTCCGTCCAGTTCCGCGAGATCGAGTTCGTCTCCGGTTTGAAGGACGAGGCGTATCTCGAGCGCCTCTCTTTGGACGACGAGGCCCGCGCCCGGATGGAGCGCAGGCTGGCCGAGCCCAGTCTCTGGGACGCGTTCTGCGCCGCGCTCGAGCTCCGAGACCTGCCCATGCCGGCGGACGATCTAGAGCGGCGGCGCGAGACGCTGCTGGCGATAGCCCGCGATCGTGAGACGTACGGCGAGGAGTTCGACCTCTCCGAGGCGCTCCTCACGCACGACCAGATGATCGCTCACTGGCGTCAGCGCCACGTCCTGATGGTCGAGCGTCAGATAGGGAGCAAGAGCGGGACGGGGGGCTCGACGGGCGCGCCGTACCTCAGGTCGACCCTCGAGAAGCGCTTCTTCCCCGAGCTCTGGGACCTGCGCAGCTACCTCTAGATCCGCGTCCGGCGGGCAGAACGCGAAGACCGTTTCGGGACCGCGAAGATTTGGGTACCGTCCCCCTTGCGAGGGGACTTGCGCCTGGTTTAAGATACTTGGGTACCTCGAAGAGATAAGTAGGCCTCGGCCGAAAGTCACTTCGGGGTACATTTTTTTTTGACACTGATTTACTTGGCTCATCAAAAGATGATTTTGGCGAGAACCAAGAGACCTGCCAGCAACAAGCCCCCAACGATGCGGAGCGACAAGGGCACTCCCCCCATGGCGGCATCCCGAGACCACGACTCCTGTGCCCACAGGGAGAAGCGGGCCAGCGGGCCGCTCACGTTTCGGGCTGAGTGGCTTGGATCGTCCTCAGTGTTTCCCACAACAGAAGTCTAGGCCCTGGTCCTATGAGGCTGCCTTGGTGCTGATACGACAGTTTGATGAGCCAAGTAAGTCAGTGCCTTTTTTTGGGGGCTGACTTACTTGGCTCATCAAGCGATCCGCGCCCTTAACCTCCTGGACCGGGCTCATTGAGCCAGGGGTCGTCGGGATGCTTCCGCCTGTATCGAGCTACGTCGATCACAAGGAAGGCTCATTGAGCCAGGGGTCGTCGGGATGCTTCCGCCTGTATCGAGCTACGTCGATCACAAGGAAAAGAAGAAGTAAGCAAGCGAGGACGGACGCAACCTCTCCGCCAAAGAAAGCGGCGCAGGCGAATACACCACCTATCCCAAGCACGGTCCAAAGAATCCCGCTCCAGCGGATTCTGAGGTCCCCCTTGTAGGAGCTGCGCCAGATCAAACTCTTGATGATCGTCAGACGACTCACCTGGCCCCCTTTGTCCCCCACGGGGGAAGCCTAGCCTGCAAGCTGGGGGCGCATTGGCTAGCGGGTTGCTAACAAACCGCTAACCCGCGCTTGCAAGTGATAAATATCTAACGCGGTGGAGTTAGAGGAGCCGTTTCCCGTAGGTACGTAATCAGGA
>JAXDJL010000153.1:0-5098 GCA_034665685.1 Actinomycetota bacterium
AGTCCTGAGCTCGTCTCCGGAGCATAGACCCCCCGCTGTCGGCCGAGGGGTCGGGGGCCCCGGCACTTGGCGACTCGCTATAGATGCCCCGAGTTAAGGGAAATGTTGCCTCCATAGGAAAAAATTGTTCGCGCTCTGAGATTCGGAAGGTCTTAACTAGGCTGCCCGACGGAGCAAGGGCAACCTAACCTGCTGTCCAGATGTTCCCGGCAGCACGCGAAACGGGCCTCTCAGCAGGGCAGATCTAGGCTAGAACCGCCACTCGAGACCCCGGCAATGGATGCCGTCCGCCTTTTTCACCTCATCATCTTGCTCGGCAGCGCCCGTCCGTACTTCCGAGGCGGCTCTCGGTTCGAGCGACGACGCGGACCTCCACCGGTAGGTCTCGGAGGACACGGCAAAGGTGTCGTCTTCGCTGCGGGAAGCCTCGACCACCCTCAGCGCCCCATCGGCCTCGCACGTCAGGCCACCTCGGAAATTGAGCGCGTTCGCGACGCTGAAGATCAAGGGATTCTCACTCCACGAGAGCAGCTTCAGGTCGTCGTCGAGGACGTAGATGCCGACGCTCGCCCCGTCGTTGCCGCTCTCGAGAACGACGAAGACCTCACTCGATCCGTCTCCGTCTGCGTCGGCCGTGCCCACCAAGCGGGGTTCGAATATCGACATGGAAGACTGCGGCGGAAGCTGCAGCTGTACGTTCCAGCTGCGCTCGGGCCCGATCGCAGTCAGGAGCCACTCCTTGCCCGCCGGCTTGCCTTCTCCTTGCCCACCGGGTGAGCCGTACGTGTACAGGGACTCGAGCTCACCATCACCATCGACGTCCCCACGTCCGGCCCACACGCACTCCGCCCCCTGGGGAAGGTCGTTCGCCACCGCGTCGGCGGGTTCGTCAAAGCCACACCCACCGGTCACGGCTTGCGCAGAGTATGCATCGGCGGGGCGCGGCGGTCCTATGGGGAACTGGGGCTTGCGATCGCCCAGCACGCCGTCACCGGCAGCGACCACTCCCGATACCACGAGAGCCGCCACGGCGAGCGCCCCTGCCGCCACGGTTCCCGCCCGCCTTCTCTTCGCCCGTCGCAATACGCGACCCCTCATCGCGCCCGGCACCTGCAGGCCGGCACACGCGTCCTTCATCGTCCGGCCCAGGACAAACTCGAAGTCATCCATCCTGTGCCCCTTTCATCAAAGTCCGAAGTGTTGCGATGCCCCGTGAGGTCGCGGACTTCACGGCACCAACCGAACAGTCGAGTACGTGCGCCGTTTGCTGCTCCGAAAGGTCCTCGAGGTGGCGGAGAACGACTGCCGCCCGTTGCCGGTCGGGAAGCTTGGCAAGCGCCGCCAACAGCTCTTCGCGCTGCTCGAGATCCGGCATGCCCTGCGGGATCTTCGCCGTCGCCCGTTCGGTTTCGAGGTGTCGTCGCTCCAATCGAGACCGACGGAAGCCGCTGCGGGCGAGATTCACCACGGTTCGCTTCAGGTAGGCGTCGAAGGCCCCGGGATCTCTAAGGTCGCGCCACCGGCCGAACATCCTGATGAAGGCGTCTTGGACCAGATCCTCCGCCTGCTGCCGGTTGCCGGTCAGCATGTAAGCGAGCCGGAGCGCGGACGGGGCGTGGCGCTCGAAGAGGAGCGCCATCGATCGGTCCCCCGCCCTCGACTTCGTCTTGGTCCCCAGGTCGTTTTCCGTCATCGCCATCATGCTCGATAGACGCACGACTCTCCGGAAAGGTCGCGCCAGAATTCTTCGGCAACAGTGTGACCAAACAAGGCTCTCGTGCGTCCTATCGTTGAATCACATCGACAAGGAGAAGAGATGAAACTTCGGCCCTACGCGGGCTCGGCCTGCTTGGTTCTGCTAGCAGCAACACTGTTCCCAAGCGGGGCGTCTGCCTCCGATCCGCCGACCTGCGCGGGCCGGCCCGCCACGATCGTCGGCACCGACGGGGACGATCGGATCCACGGAACCTCCGGCCCCGATGTGATCGTCACCGGTCCCGGAGAAGACGTAGTTACGGCGGGAAGAGGAGACGACTTCGTGTGCGCCGGAGCTGGGAACGACTACATCACCGGTGGGATCGGCGACGACCAACTGCTGGGCTTCGGAGGGAAGGACACCCTCATAGGCGAGCGCGGGAAGGACGACCTCAGGGGCGGGAAGGGGGACGACGCTCCATACACGACCGCGGAAGGGACCCCCGGCGGTTTGCTCGGAGGGCCGGGCCGAGATCACATCCACGGCGGCGGCGGAAATGACTATCTCCACGGCGGCACGGATGACGACGTGCTGAACGGGGACGGACAAGACGACAAGCTTTACGGACGCGGCGGAGCGGACATCCTCCGAGGCGCGGGCGGGCGCGATCTGGCCGATGGAGGCTCCAACACGAATGACGCCTGCACGGCGGAGAGGGAACGCGCATGCGAGGAACGTGACCCCCGCGACTAACTAACCCCGGGCCCGTGTCGTGCCGCTCCAAGAGATAGAGGAAGGACCCTTTAACGAACGGTCAGGATGACGGTGAGAACAGGCTGAGGAGATTCCCTTCGGTGTCCTTGAACCAGGCGCCCTTCCCCTCCGGCATGGTGAGGACGCCGTTCTCGGTCTTCATCCCGGGGAAGTCGTACTCCTCGAAGGTGACTCCGCGGCTGCGGAGGTCTGCCATCTCGGCCTCCAGGTCCTTCACCTCGAAACCGACCTGCGTGTGCGTCCCGCTGGGAGCACCGCTGGACTGGAACACCATGAACCCCGTCCCTTCGGCGCACCTGTATATGACGCCACCCGGATCCTCTTCCTCTTCGAAACCGAGGCCCTTATAGAACCCCTTCGCCCTCTGCAGATCCGACGCCGGGAGCGTCGCTCCGGCGCGACCATCCTTGAGCATCTACACCACCTCCTTAGAGGAGGCTAGTGATGCGCGAGGTCAGGGGCAAGGGCGTTCGGGATCTGTACTTCGGGACGTGGTGGGCGCATAGCGCCCATGGTGTCCCAAAGTACGCGGATAGCTACCAGTAGTCGGGCTCGCGGCGCGGGGTCGGCGGACGCCACGGACCCAGGTAGAGAACGACGACGATCGTTACCGCCAGCAGCCAGTGCCGGAGGCGGTGCTTCGGGGAGGGATCGGCCTTAGCCGACAGAGCCTTCCATCTGCAATTCGACGAGACGCTGGAGCTCGACCGCGTATTCCATCGGCAGCTCCTTCGTGATCGGCTCGATGAAGCCGCGCACGATCATCTGCATCGCCTGGGTCTCGTCGAGACCGCGGCTCATCAGATAGAAGAGCTGCTCGTCGGAGACCTTGGAGACCGTTGCCTCGTGCGATACGGCGGCGGACTCCTCTTCGATCTCGATGTAGGGGTACGTGTCGGAGCGCGAGAAGTCGTCGAGGATCAACGCGTCGCAAACGACATGCGATTTGGAATGCTTCGCCCCGTCCTCGATCCGCACAAGCCCCCGGTAGCCCCCCCGGCCCCCATCCTTGGAGATCGACTTCGATGTGATCACCGAAGATGTGTTCGGCGCGGCGTGGATGACCTTGCCGCCGGCGTCCTGATGCTGACCGGCGCCCGCGTAGGCGATCGAGAGAACCTCACCGCGAGCGTGCTCACCGAGCAGATACACGGCTGGGTACTTCATCGTGACCTTGGATCCGAGGTTCGCGTCCACCCATTCCATCGTGGCGCCCTCGTGCGCAGCGGTGCGCTTCGTGACGAGGTTGTAGACGTTGTTCGACCAGTTCTGGATCGTCGTGTAACGAGCGTGACCATCCTTCTTCACGATGATCTCGACCACCGCGGAATGGAGGGAATCGCCGGAATAGATGGGAGCCGAGCAACCCTCGACGTAGTGCACCGAGGCACCTTCGTCGACGATGATCAGCGTTCGCTCGAACTGACCCATGTTCTCCTGGTTGATGCGGAAGTAGGCCTGCAGCGGGATCTCGACGTCGACGCCGGGCGGGACGTAGATGAACGATCCACCGGACCACACCGCGGAGTTGAGGGCCGAGAACTTGTTGTCGGCCGGCGGGATGATCGTCCCGAAATACTGCTTGACGAGGTCCGGGTGCTCGCGCAGCGCCGTGTCCATGTCCGTGAAGATGATGCCGCGCTTCTCGAGCTCTTCCTGAGTCTTGTGGTACACGCTTTCCGATTCGTACTGCAACGTCACGCCACCGAGGTTTTTCTCGGCCTCGGGGATGCCGAGCTTGTCCCACGTCGACTTGATGTCCTCGGGCATGTCGTCCCAGGACTGCACCTGGTTCATGGGCTTGATGTAGTAGTAGATGTCGTCGAAGTCGATCCCCGAAAGGTCGGCCCCCCACGAAGGCATCGGCTTGCGGAAGAAGATGTCGAGCGACTTGTGGCGGAACTTCCGCATCCAGTCGGGCTCGCCCTTGCGGTCGCTCATCATGTCGAGGACCTCGTGGGAGATGCCCTTCTCGGGCTTCTCGTCGTACGAGGTCGCGTCGTGCCAGCCGTACTTGTAATCGCCCTTGAGCGAGCGGACGGCTTCGTTCTCTTGCTGGACCTTCAGGTCCTCGGCTTCAGTAGCCACAGACGACACTCCTTAAGGGTTCTCGAGTCGGCCTTCAACCTATCAGTTAGGGCAACCTAACAACGCCCTCATCAGCTAAAACACCCCCCTGGGGGACGATGTTCCCGCCCCTCCCGGCCCCTCAGCCGGCCGCCACCAGGGCAAGGGTGGCGATGGCGTTGAAGGTGGCGTGGAGAGCCAGGGGCGGGTAGAGGCTCCCGTAACGCTCGGCCACCCAGGCGAGCGCCAGGCCCAGGACGAAGATGGAGGGCATCAGGAGCGGGATGAAGTGCGTCACGGCGAAGATGGCCGCCGAGATCACGGCGGCCGCGCGCACCCCCCGCCTCTCTCTCAGCCACCGGTAGAGAAGGCCTCGGAAGAGGAACTCCTCGACGACGGGCGCCACCAGGGACGTGGACAAGAGGAGGAGCCACACGTCCGACGGGTTGAGGGACCCCTCTTCGACGCCCAATTGGTCACTCGCCGTTTTGATCTCGCCGAACAGCTCCATCACTCCCAACTGGATCAAGCCGTTCACGAACAGCACACCCAACGTCAGCG
>JAXDJL010000154.1:0-9672 GCA_034665685.1 Actinomycetota bacterium
GGAGCGCGTTCTTGGAGATCCTGCACTCGCCCGAGATCGCATCCAAGAGGTGGGTGTGGGAGCAGTACGACCACATGATCTTCCTCGGTACGATCGAGGGCCCGGGAGGAGACGCGGCAGTGATCCGGCTTACCGCAGCCGATCAGGACGTCGCGGTCGCGATCTCGGTCGACGGCCCCGGCCGCTACTGCCAGCTCGACCCCTACGAGGGGGCGCGGCTGGCGGTTGCAGAGGCCGCCCGCAACGTGGCGTGCAGCGGCGGTCGCCCCCTTGCCATCACGAACTGTCTCAACTTCGGTAACCCCGAGAAGCCCGAGGTCATGTGGCAGTTCTCCGAGGCCGTCCGAGGGATCGGAGACGCGGCCCTCGCTCTGTCGACTCCGGTCACCGGCGGCAACGTGTCCTTCTACAACGAGACGAACGGCCGGCCCATCTACCCCACCCCCGTCATCGGGATGCTTGGCGTGCTCCACTCGGCGGAACAAGCCGTGGGGATGCGCTTCCGCGAAACGGGGGACGTCATCATCCTCGCCGGCGAGACGGATGAGAACGACTTCGGCGGCAGCGACTACGCGAAGACCATCCTCGGAGTCGTCGCCGGGCGCCCGCCGCGCCTCGATCTCGACAAGGAGCGCAAGTTGCTCGCGTTCCTGTACGAGGCCGCCGGCGCGGATCTCCTTGCCTCGGCGCACGACGCGTCGGGGGGAGGACTAGGCATCGCTCTTGCCGAGTCCGCCATCGCAGGAGGGATCGGCTTCAAGATCGACCTCGCCGACGGGGAACCTCATCGAATCCTGTTCTCCGAGAGCCCCTCGCGCGCGATCATCTCTTGCCGTCCCGAGAAAGAGGCCGAAGTCATCGCATCGCTTGGACGTCACGGTGTCGCGACCAGTCGCCTGGGGATCGTGGGCGGGGCCCTTCTCGACTTCGAGGCGTTCGAAGTTCCACTCGCCGACGCGGCGAAGGAGTGGGAAGAAACGTTGGCACGGATCCTCTCCGCTTCCGCCGGGTAGCAGGAGCCTTCGGATAGGGTCGGAGGATATGGGCCAGGAAATTCGAGACGCCTGCGGCGTCGTTGGCATCTACGCCCCCGGAGAAGACGTCGCCCGACTTTGCTATTACGCGTTGTCGGCGCTACAGCACCGGGGCCAGGAATCCGCGGGCATCGCGATCTCGGACGGCGGCGTCGTGGTCGTCTACAAAGAGCTCGGACTGGTCTCCCAGGTCTTCGATGAGATGGTCCTCAAGAGCCTGCGAGGGAGCCTCGCCATCGGCCACGTCCGCTATTCCACGACCGGCGGCTCGTCCTGGGCCAACGCTCAGCCGACGTACAAGAGCTCTCCCGAGGGACAGATAGCCGTCGCTCATAACGGGAATCTCGTGAACACCACCGCTCTCGCCCGCTCGCTTCACGAGGCGGGAGGGGACCCCACCCCCCGGGGCGCTCAACTGCGGTCGTCCTCCGACACGGACCTGGTCGCCGCCCACATCGCACGTTGCAACGAGGGGAACATGAAGGACGCGATCCTCAAGGTCCTCCCGACGCTATCCGGCGCGTACTCCTTCGCGATGATGAACGAGACGCAGGTGTTCGGAGCGCGCGACCCGCAGGGCTTCCGCCCGCTTTGCATCGGCCGGTTCGAGAACGGTGGTTGGGTCATCACGTCGGAGACGTGCGCGCTCGACCTGCTCGGTGCGCATTTCATACGCGACGTCGAGCCCGGTGAGTTCGTGTGCATCGACGAGAACGGCCTCACCAGCGAACGCTTCGCTCCGACACAGAACGCGGCGTGCATCTTCGAACACGTCTACTTCGCCCGTCCCGACTCACGTCTCATGGGTCAGAACGTTTACTCGACGCGCTACCGGATGGGGCAGCGGTTGGCGAAGGAGGCACCCACCGAAGCCGACATGGTGATGCCCGTGCCGGACAGTGGCGTGCCGGCCGCCCAGGGCTACGCCCTCGAGTCGGGCATCCCTTACGGCGAAGGGTTCGTGAAGAACCGTTACGTCGGCCGCACCTTCATCAAGCCGACCCAAGCCATGCGTCAACAGGGCATCCGGATGAAGTTGAACCCGCTGCGAGAGGTCATCGAGGGCCGGAAGCTCATCGTGGTCGACGACTCGATCGTTCGCGGCAACACCACGCGCCAGCTGGTTTCGATGCTGCGCGACGCCGGCGCGCGCGAGGTCCACATGCGAATCTCGTCGCCCCCGATCAAATGGCCGTGTTTCTACGGGATCGACATGCCGGACCACGACGAGCTCATCGGACATCTCATGAGCGTCGAGGAAATCCGCGAGCACGTCGAGGCCGACTCGCTCGCTTACCTCTCGGTCGACGGCATGGTCGGCGCGACCCAGATCCCCGCCGAGAACTTCTGCACCGCGTGCTTCACGTCGCAGTACCCGATCGCCGTGCCCGAGGACGAGCTCCGTTCGAAGCACGTCCTGGAGACCCCGCCGGCGGCGCCCCGCACCACGCGTTCTCTGTAGAGAACCCTGGGCCTCCGGCCCCGCTCACCAACGGCACCTACGAGGGGGGTGACCAATCCGCCAAGCGGGCGAACACGAGCAACCTCTCGCTGCTGAAATAACGTGGATTGCAAGTCGTCAGCACGAGCTGCCGCCGGCGGGTCGCCGTCGGATCGACTATGTCGGTGGCGCTGTCAGGAACGACTTTTTGCTTCGTCACGAGGTAGCGGAAATCTCCCCAGAAGGTTTCGAGAATGATGTCGTCGCCTGGAACCAGCTCATCAAGATAGAAGAACGGTTGACTGTGCGTCGTGCGGTGCCCGGAGACGATCATTCGTCCGCGCCCGCCCGGCCAAACAGCTGGTTCGGGAGTGCAGAGCTCATCAGCTGGTTGGTTTTCACAATCGGGGTAGTGACCGGGGCCCAAGTCCAGCTGGTCACTTTCCACCCCCTCGACAACGATGAAGCCGCGCCCCTCGTTTAGATCGAGCTTCGGAATCTTGATGCGGAAGACGGGTTCGCCCACAGCAGGATCAAATGATCGAGGGGGAGAGGGAGGCGTACGACGTTCTCCGGCGGAGGCAAGGAAATTCGGCAGATCGTTGTATTGATCGTTCAGTCGATGCTGGGCTCGCTGCGTCGCGATACCCGTACCCCACAGGGTCCAGGCGACAAATAGCAAGACGCCGACTCCAACCGACACCAAGAACTTGCCAACTAGGCGAAACGGGCTCACTCTCGCATTATCCGGGCTCGATGGACTAAGGCCCTGCCCCCGCGAAGAACCCCGGGGAATCTTCCTTGGTTGCTCTGGCTACGGAGGTCCCTCCGAGGGTGCTTGACAACATGGATCGCGTTCTATGTAATCAGCCTCATGACTACATCAGGAGGCGCTCACGTAATCAGCGGGCCCCAGGCCGCCGAGCTGGCAGGCATCACCTACCGGCAGCTCGACTACTGGGCTCGGCAGGGCTGGCTCCAGCCCTCGGTTGACCGGGGTCGCGGCCGCTCGGCCCGGCGCCAGTACAGCCCCGAGGACGTCGTCCGCCTGGCGGCTCTCGCCCACCTGGGCAGGACCAAGGCCGATGTCGGCGCCCTGGCGCCGAAGCTGGGGGCCCTCGAACTGGGGGCCGGAGACGTCCTCATCGTGGCTGGAGCCGAGCCCAGCGTTCACACCGTTCCCGCCGACGAGCTTCGCTCTTACATCGCATCGGGAGAGCCGTTCCGAGTGTTCGATCCGTCGCCCCTCCGGCGGCGGCTTGCACAGATCACCGGGGGCGCGGTCGAAGAGCCGCGCGATGAGAGGAGAACCGCATGAGCATCGACGACGCAAGGCTGTTCAACCTGCCCTCTGTCGACGAGCCGTACGAGGGCGACGTGCCGGAAGTCACTTCTCCGTTCCAGGCGCGCGCCGTCGCGGAGGGCGCCGACTACGACGACGTCGCGTTCACGTACCTCGAATCTGCCGGCGGCTCGATCGAGGACACCGGAGTGAGCATCGACGGGATCCCCATCGACGCCATCGTCCGGGGCGCGAACGGCAAGAGGTTCCTCATCGCAGCACATGGAACGATCGACGATGGTCCCAAGGCGGGGCTACGACGCGTCGACACCGTGCACAAGATCGGACACCGCGCGTTCCTCCTTCCGAAGGATGCACCGCCGCTCCTCGTGCTCACCTCGCATCTCCCACGCGCGGGAGGCAAGGCCGCCTTCTATCTCGCGCGCTCCGCGGATCGCATCTTCGACGTCGTCGCTACGACGGCAGACCTCCCGGGGTTCTGGAGATTGAAGGGTTACCTGACGCAGACTCCCCCACCGGAGGGACCGACGGACGCGGCATGGCGGCTCGTCGTCCAACAGGGCCGGCTGATGGACCACACGGATGAGGACGGGAACCCCGATGCGTGAACGCCGGCCCGAGGACTGGCGCACGGACCTTGCGCAGCGTCATGCGATCGAGACGCGCGTCGGGTTCACCATCGGCCAGCATCCGGAGTTGATGATGCTCAAGCGTTCGACTGCCTCGACCGATCGGCTCGACTATCAGCTGCTGGGTCCGGGCGAACGATTGGTCGAGGTCGAGTTGAAGAGCAAGCGCCAGCCCTACCGCGGTTGGAGCAAGTACCGGCCCGACGTTCCCGAGTCCGACCTTTTCATCCTCGACGAGTTGGCGCTGCGCCGGATAGTCGACGCCGGTCGCTACGCCTTCCTCCTCGTCCGGGACATGCCCGGCGAGCGATGGTGCGTGTGGTCCACGGCGGATCTCGTCCTCACGTCGAAGTCCCGGGTCGCCCGCACGGTCGCGCGCGAGGTTGAGCGAGTTAAGGGGAAACTGCTCATCAGCCTCACCGAGCACTCCATCGTTAGCGACTCGCTAGTCGACGCGATCGGCTCGATCGCGGACGCGATCCCGCAGGTCGACAGACAGTGGGACGACATCGCACCCTGGCCACGCGGCAACAGGCCCGCGCTCGGAGCCTGAGCAATGTCCGAGAGACGTCTCCTCATGACCCTCGACGAAGCGCGGGCCGCGTTCGCCTCCTCCGCATTCTCCTTGGCGTCATCGCTCACGTGCAGCCGGGACCGGACGCTCAAGCTGCTGCGGGGCGAAGGTCGCACGACCGGTTTCGCCTCCGAGCTTCGAGTGGCGGTGCTCGAGCACAAGCGCCTCGTAAACGCGCTGCGCGCCGACGGGCTCGAGGACATCATCGATGGCGAGATCGATGGACTTGCCTCCTACCTCGAGGTCGAGCTTCCGGAGTCGAGGGCTGTCGCCGGTTAGTTCCCGGGCCGGCTCGACGCGTCGCCGAAGATCGGTGCCATCCGGATCTCGAGCGCGGCATGGTCCTCGTCCAACGCCTCGTCCGTCCACACCTCGACGTCGTCGTACACGTCCACCGCGTCTCCTCCGTGTTGGATCCATAGAGCCAGGGCCTCGCCCCAACGTTCCTGCAGGAGAGCATCTCGAAGCGTCTCGAGCGCTTGGCGGTCGGCGATGTCGTCGGGCGGTGTGCGAGCGACGATCTGCAGAGCGATGACGCGTGACAGCACTTCGACGTCTTCCGCTATGTAGGCCTCTGAGGGATCGCTCCGGAGTATGGCTATGGCGACCTTGCGTTTGATCAAGTTTCGAGAAGAGCCCGCTCCGCGTCGACGCGCTCGCGAGCCAGCTCGACATACTCCTCCTCGAGGTCGTAGCCGATGAAATGCCGGCCCGTGCGCAGAGCGGCAACCGCGGTGGAACCGGACCCGAGGAATGGATCCAGGACCACGTCCTCCATGTAGGTGTAGAGATTGATGCAGCGCTCAGGCAGCTCGACGGGGAAGGGGGCCGGGTGCCCCACCCGCTTCGCGCTCTCGGGGCGGATGCGCCACACGTCGAGAGTGGCGGAGGCGAACTCCTCCGCGGAGATGTCGCTTTCGTGCGGCAGGCCCTGAGCCTTGCGGCGCTTCATCCTGTTCTCCGACAAGGCGCGGTTGAAGCGTCCCTTGCTCGCGATCACGACGCGCTCGGTCGTGTCGCGCAACACGGGGTTCGAGGCACTGCGATAGGAGCCCCAGGCGCACGAGCCGGACGCGCCGTCCGCTTTGAGCCACACCACCTCACCGCGCAGCAGGAAGCCCAGATCGTCCTGGAGTATCCGGATCACGTCGGACGACAGGCTCCGATAGGGCTTCCGCCCCAGGTTGGCAACGTTGACGCAGATGCGGCCCCCCGGCTCGAGCACGCGCCAGCATTCGGCGAAGACGTCGGTCAGGAGCTCGAGATACTCGATGTAGCTGCCCGGGATCTCGCCCTCGCCCATCGCCTGCTCGTACTCCTTGCCTGCGAAGTAAGGCGGCGAGGTCACGACAAGGGCCACGGAATCGGAGGTGACCGCGGTCATCTCGCGGGCGTCGCCGCAGATGATCTGGTCGGCGTCGGTGCGCCGAACGACCTCTTCCTCGGAGACCTCGGGCGCCGTGAAGCGACTGTAGAAGTCCGCCGCGTCGTGGCTCTCGCGGCGGCTGACGCCGAAGGCAGAGGTAGACGTGGGTCTCCTCTTCTTCTGCGCCCCCTTCGAGTCGCTCTCGGTCACTTGCATCTCCTGTATCGGGGAAGGTCTTCAGCCTAGCGGGAGGGTGCGACGAACTATCGCTCCCCGCTTGGTGGTCAGTCTACGCGGAGGGGGTCGCGGAGGCCGGGCGATATGCCGAGAAGGTACCCTCGCGAGCATGGGCACCACCCCTGCCGAGGACAACATCTCCGTCATCACACTCAATCGTCCCGATGTGCTGAACGCGCTCGACGACGAGTCGGGCTTCGACCTACTGCAGAAGTTCGGCGCGGCGTCGGAGGACGAGTCGATCCGCTGCATCGTGATCACCGGCGCGGGACGCGCGTTCTGCTCGGGCGAGGACCTGGGCGCGCTCGCAGGCGGCTACCGCACGGGCGATGTCCCCGACCTCGGAACGACCGTCGAGAACCGCTACAACCCTCTCATCCGCGCGATCCGAGCGGCGCCCAAGCCCGTGGTCGCCGCGGTCAACGGCGTGGCTGCGGGGGCCGGTGCAAGCATCGCCTTGGCGTGCGACTTCCGGATCATGTCCACCAAGGCCAAGCTCGTCCTCGCCTTCATCAAGGTGGGCTTGGTGCCCGACTCCGGGGGGCTCTGGTTCCTGACGAAGATGGTCGGTGCAGCCAAGGCCTGGGAGCTGGCCGCAACGGGCGACCCCGTGCCCGCCGAAGAGGCCTTGCGGCTGGGGCTGGCCACAAAAGTGGCCGAGCCCGAAGACTTCGAGAAGGTGTGGCGCACGCTCGCCGGAGACCTCGCGACCGGGCCCACGCAGGCGTACGCCCTGACGAAAGCGATGTTGAACGTCGCGATCGAACGCGGTCTCGACGAGCAGCTCGACCTGGAGGTGGCCGCGCAGCGCGCCGCCGGGAAGACGGCCGACCATCTCGAGGGCACTCAAGCGTTCCTCGAGAAGCGACCGGCGCAGTTCAAAGGTCGTTAACAAGGTGCCCCGGTAGTGGCGGCGCAGATCCAGACCGACGTCCTGATCATCGGGGCCGGCGCCGCGGGCTTGTTCGCGGCTCTCCATCTCAACCCCACCACCGAGATCCTCGTGGTGGACAAGGGGCGCGCCGGTCAAGGCTCGTCGCCGTGGGCGCAGGGCGGTGTCGCAGCCGCGCTCGGTCCCGACGATTCGCCCGAGCTGCACGCGCAGGACACGATCCGCGTCGCTGCAGGTCACGCGGACGAGGCGGCGGTCGCGGTGCTCTGCCGTGAGGCTCCCGAGTGCGTCATGGAGCTTGCCGAGCTGGGCTGCGCATTCGATCGGACTCCCGACGGCGAGCTGCATCTCGCGCGCGAGGGCGGACAGTCGGTGTCCCGCTCCGCTCACGCGGAGGACTCCACCGGTGCCGCGATCATGAAGACTCTTCGCGAGCACGCTCTCCCGCGCGTCAAGCGCATCGAAGGCGTCTGCGTGCGGCTCGCGGTGGTCGACGGGCGCGTGGTCGGTGGGTGGATCCTCACCGACGACGGGGTCGTGCAGGTTCAGGCCATGTCTACCGTGCTCGCGGCGGGCGGCATCGGTGCGCTCTACGAATCGACGACGAACCCAAAGGGAGCGACGGGAGATGGCCTCGTCCTGGCATGGGAAGCCGGCGCGGGATTAGCCGACATGGAGTTCGTCCAGTTCCACCCGACCGCACTCGCTCTCGGCGAAGGCCAGCAGCGCGTGCTCATCACCGAAGCACTCAGGGGGGCCGGTGCTTACGTCGTCGACGCGGAGGGCCGGCGATTCCTCTTCGAGCACCATTCCGATGGGGAGCTCGCGCCTCGTGACGTCGTCGCTCGCGCCATCGCGTCGCGCAAGTCGTGGCTCGACTGCCGTCATCTCGACCCCGAACTACTGGAGAAGGAGTTCCCCACCGTCGTCGCGGGCTGCCGCGCTCATGGAGTGGATCCGACCGTCGATCTGATCCCCGTGGCTCCCGCCGCGCACTACTTCGTAGGTGGTGTACAGACCGACCTCGATGGTCGCGCCTCGATCCCCCGTCTTTACGCGGTTGGAGAATGCTCGAACACAGGGGTGCACGGCGCCAACCGGCTGGCAGGCAACTCGCTCGCGGAGGCCCTCGTTTTCGGGCGGCGCGCCGCTCGCGCTATCAAGGGTCAACGCGCGGGAGTGACGAAGTCGATCGCGCAGACGCTCGAGCTCACAGAAACCCAGATCGACGTCGATGCGGAGTGGCGGCGCGTCAGGGCCCTCTGTTCGAGCGTCCTCGGCATCGAGCGGACGGAGGCCGGACTGCGCGGCCTTCCCTTGGAGCTCGAGGATCTCGCCCATCTGCCGCTCGGAAGCGATCGTTCGTTGCTCGAGCTGAGGGCCGGAGCGATCACCGCCCGCCTCATGGCGCGGGCAGCAGCCTTGCGCAAGGAGTCCCGCGGCGTTCACTACCGCACCGATCACCCGCACCCCGATCCGGCGTGGGCCGGCGTAAGACTCCGAATAGCCCGCAACTAGCCCCACTTTTGCAACGGGTTCCGGTGTTTCTGCGGGTGCTGGTTACAAAAGTGGTTAGTAGTTGCAGCAGGCCTTTGGCCGGACGTGGAAGCCGCGGGTTCCCAAGAGGCTCCCGCTCTGTCGCCAGCGAACGGTGTACGCGCCGGGACCTTTCGGAGGGAACTGGCGGGCCCATCTAACCGAGTCACCGTAGCCGGCGCCGCTGTCCTCTATCTCGAAGACCTTGCATACCTTCGAGCCGTCGGGGGCCTCGACGCAGAGCTTGTACTTGCTGAAGTACTTGGCGGCGAGGGCGATCTGGAGCTTGCGGACGCCGTCAACCTTGACGGCGCTGAGACAGACGTCGCCCGACTCGCTGCACCCGTCGTTCGGCTCGTGATGGGCGGTGGCCGGGAGGGCCGTCAGCGGCACGGCAGCGAGCATGAGACAGATCATTGCTTTCTTCATCGAATAACCCCCTGGTGGCTGGTCCGGTAACCCTACGATGCCGCCCGAGCGCGCAGCCGATATCCTGGGCTCAGCACACAAGGAGGTGGGCATCCATGAGCGAACGCGAAGATTCCTTCCCCATCCTGGGGTTCGATCACATCCATTTCTACGTCGGTAATGCGAAGCAAGCCGCGCACTATTTCAAATCGCTGGGCTTCACCCCGATCGCCTATAAGGGCCTCGAGACCG
>JAXDJL010000155.1:0-8616 GCA_034665685.1 Actinomycetota bacterium
AACATCGTCAGCGCACCCAACGCCACGAGGAAACCGGTCAGCACGATCGCCCCGCATATCGATCCCACGACGTAGACGAGCGTTCTCTCGATGGTCGGCGTGCCGGCAAGCACGAAAAGGATCGGCCCGAACAGGAGGTCCCCCACCATCACGGTGTCGATGCGCCGCGCCAGCAGGTAGGCCAGGGGATGCACGGGAAGCGTCAATGCTGCGTCGATCTGCCCGTCGGCAATCAACTCGCCGATCTTGCGCGAGTTGGCAAGCAGCCCGAGCGATATGCCGGCGACCGTCGTGATGATCGCGAACAGGAGGAGGATCCTGTGCGCGTCCCAACCCCGCACGTTTCCGACCTTGTTGAAGAAGAGGATCCAGAAGAGCACCCACGCGACGTCGTTCGTGATCATGATCGTCACCTGGAACCAGAAAGACCGCCGGTTGACCCACGCCTCACTGACCGCCGTGCGGAACGTGGCGAAGATGACCTTCATCCGCCGACCACCTGGAGCCTGCGCTCGCCCATGCGGAAAGCACCCAACGCCGCCAGCGCCAGGACGCCAAGCCACATCACCTGCACGAGGAGAAGACCCGGCTCGGGGTGCCCCGACAAGGAGCGCGCCGGCACGTAGGCCATCGTCCAGAATGGAAGCGCGCGGGACACCGTCTCCATCGTGTGCGGAAGGAGCTCCAGAGGGAGCAACATCCCGCCCAAGAGGAAGATGAGCTTCTGATAGAGGAACCACGTGCTCTTCGCGTCGTCCAGCCAGAAAGCCGCCGCTGCGAACGCGTGTTGGGCCGCGACGTTGATGGCCACCGCGAGCAGCAACATGGGGATCGCTACCAAGACGCCTTCAGCACTCGGCGGCGGCCCGGCGAAGAGCCACACGACGATCGACCCGACGAACATCGCCGCCGTCAGCCTTACGTAAGCCTCGCCGATCTCGACCGACATGCGAAAAGCGGCGACGGACACGGGCCTCAGCATCTCTACCGCGATCGTGCCGTTTCCGATGTCGTACCCGATGTCCTCGATCAGTCGCGGCTTGGTGGCGATCACCGCCGCCTCGGCCCCCGCGACGTACCAGAGGAGGGCCGCATAGTCGTAACCCTCCAGCGGTCCGCCGTTCGTCTGGATCGCGGCGCGCCACAGCGCCGCGAAGACGACCAGGATGACGCAGTAGAACCCGGTGCGGACGAGCAGCTCTCCCGGCCCCCCGATCGTCCGTTTCATGCCGCTGGTCAGCGCGGCCAGGTACGGCCTCATGTCTGGGGGGCCTCGTAGATGTTCCCGATGATCTCCTCGAGCGGCGGATCGAGCACCGAGATGTCGGCGACTTGGTACCGATCCAGGAGCTCGTCGAGCACCTCGCGGATCGAATGCTTCTCGGTGTCGACCGACAGCTTGTATCCCGCGCCTCTCTGTTTGAGAACCGTGACACCGTCGATCACGATGGGGCCGGGATCGTCTTCGAACCGGACCTCCAGAAGCTTCGTGTTGAGGAGGGACCGCCTCATCGTCGACACGGAGTCGTCGTAGATGATCGTTCCGTGATTGATGACGATCACGCGTCGCGCCACCTGCTCGATGTCCGACACGTCGTGACTCGTGAGGAAGACGGTCGTGCCGAGATCCTCGTTCAGACGCACGATCACGTCGCGGAAGCGTTGTTTGGCGAGCAGGTCGAGACCTATCGTCGGCTCGTCGAGGAACAGCACGCGCGGTGAATGCAGCATCGTCGCGGCAAGCTCGCAGCGCATCCGCTGCCCAAGCGAGAGGCTCCTGACCGGAACATCGAACAGATCGGTCGCCTCGAGGATCTTGCCGAGCTCCTGGATGCGTGCATCGGCGGCATCTCTGCGCAGCCCGTACATCGTGCCCAACAGCTCGAAGGTCTGCCGCGGCGTCAACTGGAACCACAGCTGCGAGCGCTGCCCGAACAGCGTGCCGATATGACGCACGAGGGATCGCCGCTCCGTCCAGGGCGTGTAGCCGAGGACCTGAGCGGAACCCGACGTCGGGTGCAGAATGCCCGTCAGCATCTTTATCGAGGTCGACTTCCCCGCCCCGTTCGGCCCGATGTAGGCGAGTCGCTCGCCCTCGGCCACCGAGAAAGAGATCCCCTTGACGGCCTCGACCTCACGGCGTCGGGCGCGACGGCCCGTTACGAACGTCTTGCTGAGTCCGGAGGCTTCGATAGCAGGCATCCCACACCGTATCAACCGCCGCTCACCGGGAGCTCCCCCCCCCGTGCGGGATGGGCCGCCCTTAGATCTCGGCGTTCCTGGGTATGAGAACTGGAGACCAGATCTAAGCAAGGGAGGGGCTATGGCAGACGGCAGCGTGACGATGCTTTCCAAAGAGGAGCTCAAGGGACTGGCGCAGGTCGACGCTTTCCCGTCGGTGTCGATCTACTTCCCCACCGTCAAAGCGGCCGTGGAGTCACAAGAGAATTCACTGCACCTCAAGAACCTGCTGTCCGAAGCGGAGGAGCGACTGCTCGCCTCGAACCTCCGGCGACCCGAGGTCGACCGACTGCTAAAGCCCGCGCGCGAACTCTTGGACGACACGCAATTCTGGCTGCATCAGCGACATGGGTTCGCGCTCTTCCTGTCGGCCGACTTCTTCCGCTACTACGAGCTGCCTTTCGAGGTGCAGCCTCGGCTAAGCGTGCAGAGCGGGTTCCACATCACCCCGCTGAGCACGGGACTCACCGAGACCGGCCACTTCTACATCCTGGCCCTTGCGATGGGCGGGATCAGATTGCTCCGCTGCGACACCGTCACCGCCGAAGAGATCGATCTTTCGGTCCACGACATCCCCCTCAACCTGGACGAAGCACTTCGCTGGGACGACCTTCCTCAACGCGCTACACCAGAGTCACCCGTCGCGCGGCCAGGGAGCGGCATAACGCCGATGCACGGTCAGACGATCAAGGAAGAACGGGACGAGCAGATCCAGCGATTCTTCAAGTCGATCCAACCCACGATCACGAAGATCCTGATGGCTGAGCACGCTCCGCTGGTGCTGGCCGGCGTGGAATACGAGCGTGGGCTCTATCGCCGGATCAGCGACTACCCGAACGTTCTGGAGAACGGCATCAACGGGAATCCAGAAGGGCTTCGACCGGACGAGTTGCGGGAGAAGGCGCTGCCGCTGGTTAGTTCCGTCCTGAGACAACCGCAGATGGACGCTTACGAACGCTACGGCGTTCTACAAGCGAGGGGTCAGGCTTCATGCGACCTGGAACATTGTCTGAAGGCCGCGTACGAGGGCCGCGTCGATTCGCTCTTCATCCTGAAGGGGGCCCAGGCGCACGGGCGCTTCGACGACACGATGTTGACCATCCACTCGCGACCCGACGACGGAAACGCGGTCGACCTCCTGGACCTCGCCGCGTCGCGAACGCTCTTGACCGGCGGAGACGTCTACGTGGTGGACTCACCCGATATGCCCTGCGAAGGCGACATCGCCGCGGTCTACCGCTACTAGAGCGCTGGGGTTGCCTTATTTACGTATTTCGGGAGCCGCCGTCCCTGCCTACCATCTTGGGAGGGGGACCGGTCTGCAAGGAAGAGGTGTCGAGTGATGTCCAGGAAGCTCGCGCGGCTGGGTACCTCCGCGCTCGTCGCGCTCTTGTTCGCCGGTCTCATGGCCGGCACCGCGTGGGCCCCCAAGAACCTCTTCACGAACGTTTTCAGCAGCACGTGCACCCTGTCCACGGACGACCCCGGCCGCGTGACCAGTGGATCTTTCACGCTCGAAAGCTTCGCCGTGGGACATGACGGCGCACTGATGGCCAACGGCCAGCTCATCTCGCTCTGCGACGGAGCAGCCCTCGACGAGGAGTTCAACGAAGCGATCACCGCCCCCGTGTCGGTGCTGCAGGAGGATTGCACCGTGTTCGACTTCAACCTCTCGGGCGTCGTGACGAACCCCAAGGAGACGTCGATCGACGTCTCGCCGGTGCGGATTCTCGTCGCCGATATGGGCTATCCGAAGGGCATGTTCTGCGCCATCGCGGCCCTCGACGCGGCCGGGAACACCCCCGCCCTCGTGCGTTTCCTGAACACCAAGCTCTAAGCGAACCGCCTCGCTGGCGTCGCGCCACACCGTCAGTCGCTAGCATCTCTTCTCACATGACTCCCTTCGAAGCCGGCACCGCCGTCCGACCCGTAGGCGAAAATCGTTACGAGGGGCACGTCGATCCCGCCTGGCGGGTCGTCCGCGGTGCGCACGGCGGCTACATCGCCGCGATCATCCTGAGGGCTCTGACGGCGGCGCTCGATGATCCCGAGCGCCCCGTCCGCTCGTTCACCACCCATTTCATGGCTGCTCCCGCTGAGGGGCCGGTCGAGGTCGTGACGAAGGTAGAGCGCGAGGGACGATCGATGACCTTCATGTCGGCCACGCTGGAACAAGAGGGCCGACCGGTTGCACTGTCCCTGGCGGCGTTCTCCGGTGGTCGCGATTCCTTCTCCTTCGACGACACCCTGATGCCAGAGATCGGTCCGCCGGACGCCGGGTTCAAGGTGCCGGCGACGGGAGAGGGCGTGCCCGCCTTCCTCGGCAACTTCGACATGCGGTGGCTGATCGGCGATCCGCCGTTCTCGGGCGGGGCCAAGGCTGAGCTCGGCGGTTGGATCCGACTAGACCCTCCGACGCTGGCCGATGCCCCCGTCGTCGCTTGCCTCCTCGATGCGTGGGCGCCGGCGATCTTCCCGCGTGCCACCGAGCGCGTCGTGTGCCCGACGATCGATCTCACGATGCACTTCAGGTCTCCGATACCTCACCCGGGGGCCAAGCCCGAGGACTTCTACCTCGGCC
Organism: Actinomycetota bacterium; assembly: GCA_034665685.1. Classification (GTDB taxonomy): domain Bacteria; phylum Actinomycetota; class CADDZG01; order CADDZG01; family WHSQ01; genus JAUJNU01. The sequence goes on from JAXDJL010000155.1 coordinate 4,823, forward strand.
ACTTCTGGTCGAAGCTGTCGCGCGACGGTTTCTTCGAAGAAGACGGTGAGCTATGGAGCAGCGACGGCACCCTGCTCGCTCAGTCGCGCCAGCTCGCGCTGGCCATCCCGGGGTAACTCTCCTAGTGACGAGAGGGAGCCTCGGCGAGAAGGCCCGAGCGATCCTCGAGACCGCGCCGCGGCGCGCTCAGCCCTCGTGGGTGGATCCGATGCTGGCGACGCTGACCAAGGACTACTTCTCCGATCCCGACTGGGTGTTCGAGCCGAAGCTGGACGGCATCAGATGCCTGGCGTTCAAGAGCGGCGACAAGGTGAAGATGTTCAGTCGCAACCAGCTGTCTCTCACCGAGTCGTACCCGGAGGTCGCCGACGCGCTGGCGGCGCAAACCGTGAACGGCGTCTTCGACGGCGAGATCGCCGCGTCCATAGGGGGCCGAACGAGCTTCGGCGCGCTACAGCGACGTATGCAGTCGACGCGCCGGCCTCGGTTGAACTTCCACGTCTTCGACGTCATGCATCTCGAGGGACGCGATCTGACGTCACTCGATCTCTTGTCGCGGAAGACTCTGTTGAAAGAGGCGTTGGACCTGCGTCCGCATCTCAAGCGGGTCGCGCATCGTAAGAAGAACGGCGAGGCCTTCCTCGAGGAGGCATGTGCAAAGGGATGGGAGGGGCTGATCGCGAAGCGCGCGGCAAGCACCTACCAACATGGGCGCTCGAAGGACTGGCTGAAGTTCAAGTGCTCGAACGAGCAGGAGTTCGTGATCGGAGGGTTTACCGACCCGCAAGGACAGCGCACCGGGTTCGGCGCACTCCTCGTGGGCTACTACGACGATGCCGGCAAGCTGAGGTACGCGGGCAAGGTCGGCACCGGCTACGACCAGGCGCTGCTTCGGACGCTCACTCCTCGGCTCGAAGCGCTCGAACAACCCGATCCTCCGTTCGACGGACCTCCACCGCTCCGCAAGAACGTCCACTGGGTGAAGCCAAAGCTCGTGGCGCAGGTAGCGTTCAGCGAATGGACGGGCACCTCGAAGCTCCGCCACCCGCGCTTCATCGGTCTCAGAGAAGACAAAGATCCTCGCAAGGTGGTGCGTGAGGCATGAGCAAGGCCGAGACGATGCGCATCGGGAACAGAACCGTCAAGCTCTCGAACCTCGACAAGGTCTTCTATCCCGCGACCGGATTCACCAAGGGCGACGTCATCGATTACTACGACGCGATCTCGCCGGCGCTGCTCCCCCATCTGAAGTCACGGCCCGCCACGCTGAAGCGCTACCCGGACGGGGTCGAGGGCAACTTCTTCTACGAGAAGAGGTGCCCGCCGCACAGGCCCGAGTGGGTGAAGACCTTCGAGGTGATGCGCAAGCGCGACAATCAGAAGGTCCCTTATTGCATCCTCGACAACCGCGCGTCTCTCCTGTGGGCGGCGAACCTCGGGAACCTGGAGCTCCATCTCTCTCTGGCGCGCGCCCCCGACATCACGAAGCCGACCTCCCTCGTGTTCGACCTCGATCCCGATCCGGCCGTCGGCATCATCGGTTGCTGTCGCGTCGCTCTGTGGCTGAGGGACATGCTGGACGAGGTGGGGCTTCACTCGTTCCCTAAGACATCGGGCTCCAAGGGGCTCCAGATGTACGCACCACTCAACACCAAGGTCTCCTTCGAAGACACGGGATCGTTCGCGCACGCGCTGGCGAAAGAGGTGGAGAAGCAGCATCCCGACCAAGTCGTGAGCAAGATGGCCAAAGATCTGCGAGTAGGCAAGGTCCTTATCGACTGGAGTCAGAACGACGGCCACAAGACCACCGCGTCGGTGTATTCGCTGCGCGCCATGAAGACGCCGAGCGTGTCGACCCCGCTCGAATGGAAGGAGGTCGAGAGTGCGCTCAAGAAGGACAACGCCGAGAGCCTCTTCTTCGGGCCTAAGGACGTGCTGCGGCGCGTGGACCGCAAGGGCGATATTTTCGAGCCGGTTAGGAAGCTGAGGCAGAAGCTCCCGCGCTGGGACGCGGAGGAGTGAGCGGAACATATCTGCCGGTCTTCGGTTTAATTGAGTAGGAGCGAAGTAGCGCTAGGGAGGAATCTGTGACAGAGAAAAAGGCAACGTTCGGAGCGGGATGCTTCTGGGGCGTTGAGGCCGCCTACCGACAGATACAGGGCGTCCTCTCGACGCGTGTCGGTTATCTGGGTGGCACCTACGAGAACCCCACCTATCACGACGTCTGCACGGGCAAGACGGGTCACGCCGAGGTCGTCGAGGTGACCTACGACCCGGAGCGCGTGTCGTACGACGATCTGCTGAAGGTGTTCTGGGAGAACCACGACCCCACCACGAAGGACCGCCAAGGACCCGACGTCGGAACGCAGTACCGCTCTGCGATCTTCGTCCACGACGATGCCCAGCGCGAGCTTGCGGCGTCGTCGAAGGAGAAACTGGATGCGAGCGGGCAGCTACGCCGGCCGGTCGTTACCGAGATCACCCAGGCATCGACGTTCTACGAGGCCGAGGACTATCACCAGCAGTACCTCAAGAAGCGCGGTCTATCGCCCTGCCGGATCTAAGGCTCAGCCGGCCAACGCGACTTCTGCCGCCTCCAACCGGTAACCCTCCAGCTCATCGCGTTGCCGGTCGCCGCGCCGGATGAGGTCGTCCAACCGCGCCGCGTCCAAGCGAGCGTCGGAGGGCGCCAACTGCCGGAGCGAGCGCCACAGGCCGATCTTGGCTTCGACCCCCGCCGAAAGGCCCTCGAACTCGATCAGCCGGCTGAGGTCCGAGTAGCCGACGAGCTGGCCGTTCAGCTTGAGACGGCCCAGCTTCTCTGCGAACCAGGCGGCCCCCTGCTTGAGGTGATCCTTGCCGGCGCCCACGGAATCCATGATGTCCTCGAGGGCGCCGCGGTCCTCGTCGATCTCGTCGGCCAGGCCTTTGAGGAAGTCACCGAATGGGTTGCCTTCGTTGCTGGACGCCGCTCGGCGGGCGAGCTCCACGCCCGCGACGGACGCCGCCAGGTGGTCGTTCAGGTAGATGTGGAGGAACTTGTCGTTGGGCATAGGGACATCCTCTCCGCTCTCCCAGGAGGCCAAACCGCAGGCGTCAGGAGGCGATTAATCCGGCTTTGGGCGCACCGGCCGTCTTAACCTGACCCCATGAGCCTGAAGAGGATCGCGCTGTGGCTTCTCCTCGCGTTTTCCGTCGTCTTCGTCATGAACCAGCCGAACGAGGCAGCACATCTCGTGAAGGTGACGGGCGAGAACGCGAAGGAGTGGTTCTCCACGGCCTCCGACGCGTTCACGAAGTTCCTCGGCTCCCTGATCTAATGCCCGGCGAGGGCCGCTACCTCGCGCTCGACGAGCGCATGGTCGTGAGGATCCGGCGTCACCCGGCGGTGCTCTCGATCACCGTCCTGCAGAGCCTCGGCGCGGTCTTCGTCGCGCTGCTCATCAGCAGCTGGATCAGCGCGGGGGTGGGGGCCGTCGATACGGTCCTCGGCGTGATCATCCTCGCGGCGCTGGGCCGGTTGGGATGGCGGCTGTGGGAATGGTCGGTCGATCGCATCGTCGTCACGGACCGGAGGATCCTCGAGGTATCGGGGCTCCTCTCTCGCAAGGTCGCCTCGATGCCGCTCGACAAGGTGACCGATATGACCTACCGGCGGACGGTGACCGGACGCGTGCTCGGGTACGGCGCTTTCATCGTTGAGTCCCCCGGCCAGAAGCAAGCGGTCGAGATGATCAACTTCATCCCACAGCCGGACGACTTCTATCAAACGGTCACGTCCCTCGTGATGACCG
>JAXDJL010000156.1:0-5954 GCA_034665685.1 Actinomycetota bacterium
GACGTCAAGGTCACGACGGAGGGCGACCCGGCGGCACTTGCTCTGCACCTCGAAACGATGCAAGGCGTTACGAAGGTCCTACGTGTCGACGAAGTCGTGCACGTCTATCTGAAGGGGTCGAGCGGCGTGATCCCGCGACTCGTCGAGTTCGCCGAGGACGGGGGCTTCGGGCTGACCGACCTCTCCGTGACCGAGCCCACGCTGGAGACCGTTTTCATCGAGCTGACGGGCAAGGAGCTCCGGGAATGAGTACTGCGACCACACTCGCTCGCACGCGTCCGGAACGGGCGGCATCCCTGGCCGCGTTCGGCGGCCTCCTCTTAAGGGATCTCTCGGTCCTGAGGAAGGGGCTCGGGTCCTTCGTGATCAGGACGATCATGCAGCCTCTCCTCTTCGTGTTCATCTTCACGTACGTGTTCCCGAAGATCGGTCAAGGAGTCGGTGGGTCGGGTCGAGCGGAGGCCCAGTTCTCGAGTTTGCTCGTTCCCGGGGTGGTCGCGATCGCGTGCATCTTCCAAGGGATCCAGGCCGTTGCCCTCCCACTCGTCTCCGAGTTCGGTTACACGCGCGAGATCGAGGACCGGGTGATGGCGCCCATGCCTGTGTGGGCCGTTGCCGTGGAGAAGATCGTTTCCGGGGCGATCCAGGGGATGCTCGCCTCATTGGTCGTCTTTCCCCTCGCGATGTTCGTGCCGGCCACGCCCGTGCACCTCAACGTGAGGTGGTTGGAGCTCGTAACGTTCCTGCCGCTCGCCACGCTGGTGGGGGCCTCACTGGGCCTGACGATCGGAACGCGGGCCGAGCCACGACAGGTGCCGCTCGTGTTCAGCGTGATCGTTCTGCCGATCACGTTCCTCGGAGCGACCTACTACACCTGGTCGTCGCTCAGCCCGATCCCGTGGCTCAAGACGATCGTGCTGATCAACCCACTCGTCTACATGAGCGAGTCGTTCCGCACCGCCCTCACACCTCAGTATCCGCACATGCCGGTGCTTGCGATCTACGGAGCGCTGATCTTCTTCGTGTGCGCGCTCGGATACCTGGGCGTGCAGGGCTTCACGAAACGCGTCCTCAGCTAAAACCTTAGCTAAGGACGACGTTCTCGCAACTGCGAGCGGCGTGATCGAGCTCGTCGACGTAGACCGTGTCTTGTCCGCGGCCGCATCTCACTCGGTCGCGCATCCCATCGACCGCGTAGACGACGTCGTTGTCCAGCCGGGTGGTGATGAAATCCCTTCCCTTGCCGGGATAGATCTCGTCGATGCCGTCTCCGCCGACGAGGATGTCGGCTCCGCCGCGACCGTAGAGCGTGTCTGCTCCCCAGTCGCCCTCGAGGATGTCCCGGCCCCACCCACCGTCCAGGATGTCGTCACCGTCGCGGCCTCTAAGGGTGTCGTCGTTCGCCTGACCCTTCATCTGGTCGTCGCCGGGGCCCCCGAACAGATCATCGGCGCCCTCTTCTCCGCCGATGGCGTCGGAGCCGCCCGCACCACTGAGAACGTCGTCACCTTCGCCGCCGCGCAGAGCGTCCGCTCCGGCACCTCCACCGATGCGGTCCTCGCCGGCGTCGCCGAAAACGACGTCGAGCCCGGGGTCACCGAAGATCCGGTCGTCTCCGTCGGCGCCGTGGAGGACGTCGTCCCCGTCCATCCCGTAGATCACGTCGTCTCCGGCGTCTCCCGGGTACATGTCGTCGTAAGCGGAGCAGTGGATCTCGTCATCACCCGACGTGCCCTGGGTGCAACGACCTTCTTCTGCTGCGAGTGCGGTGTGTGGCGCAAGGGGAGCGAGGAGCAGGAACGGCAGTAGGTATCCGGCGGCGCGCTTCATGAGCATCCTTCCGTTGGGGGGCAGTTGCGACCCACCGTAGGAAGACGCCTCGGATGGCACTGTGACTCGCAGCACTGGTGCGCATGGTGCGCATGGTGCGTTAGGCGAAGGCGATCAGCACGACCCCGGTCGCGGCGATAAACAAGCCGGCGCCCTGCGCGGCGCTCAATCTCTCCCCGAGCACGACGCGCGCGAGGAGAACTGTGCTGGCGGGATACATCGACGTGAGCACCGCCACGAGCGACAGCAGGCCCCTGCGGCTCGCCAGGAGGTAGAGGAGGTTCGCGCTGAGATCGAGTGCGCCCGATCCGGCGATGCCCGCGTAGGTGCGGCGGTCCGTACGGAAGGATGGCCGTCGAACGAGCACGGCGACGGCGATCACACCGATCGACGACATGCGCGCGCCGACGAGAGGCCACAGACCCGAACCGGATCCGGCCTGCTGCAAGAGGATGAAGAAGGCGCCGAAGGCGAGCCCGGTCCCCAGGGCCTCCACGACTCCGGGAGCAAGTTGCAGCCTTGCACGCGCCGAGGTCACGGCCGCGTCGGCGGACGGATCCGGAGCCGCCGAAACGAGACCAACGGCGACCAGGGCGAGCAACACGCCAACGAGAGCGAGCAGCGCGGGACGCTCCCCGGTAAGCAAGCCGAACAGGACCGGAACGCACGCGGCCACCACCGCGGTGACCGGTGCGACGACGCTCATGCGCCCGAGCGCGAGTCCCCGGTACAGCAGGACGACTCCGACGGCCCCCGCGACCCCACTGGTCGCCCCCCACGCGATCGCTCCGCCGTCCACCGGGCCGCTGCCGCCGAAGGGGAACACGATCGCGAGAAGCACCGCCCCCGCGAGCTGTGACAGGAGGACGACGGTGAGCACCGAGGCTCGCTTCGTCACCAGGCCACCAAGGAAGTCGGCGCCTCCATAGGTTGCGGCCGCCGCGAGGGCCAAGAGAATCGCCATCGGGTCATTGTGAATGGTGTGGAGGTACACTGGGACCCTCGAAGCCGCGCCGCACAGGCGCCGCCGGGGGCCCTCGAACAGATCGCCTCCGGTCCCAGTGACTCAAGGAGAACTAGAGATGTCCACGCGCGACGACATTCGGAACGTAGCGATCGTTGCCCATGTAGATCATGGGAAGACGACGCTCGTCGACGCGATGCTGTGGCAATCCGGCGTTTTCGGCGCCCACCAGGACGTCGACGAGCGGGTGATGGACTCGATGGATCTGGAGCGCGAGAAGGGCATCACGATCCTCGCCAAGAACACGGCGGTCCGCTACGGCGACGTGAAGATCAACATCATCGACACCCCGGGCCACGCAGATTTCGGCGGGGAGGTCGAACGAGGCCTCACCATGGTCGACGGCGTCCTGCTGCTCGTCGATGCGAGCGAGGGCCCGCTTCCGCAGACGCGCTTCGTGCTTCGCAAAGCCCTCGAGGCACATCTGCCGGTGATCCTCGTGGTGAACAAGGTCGACAGGCCCGACGCGCGCATCAAAGAAGTCATCGACGAGGTGTACGAGCTCTTCCTCGATCTCGACGCGACGGAGAAGCACATCGAGTTCCCGATCGTCTACTGCAACGCCAAGGCGGGATGGGCATCGATGGTCGAAGGGGTTGAGGGCAGTGACCTGAAACCACTCCTCGAGCTCCTGGTCGACACGATCCCACCGCCCACTTACGACCCGTCCCACCCGATGCAGGCGCTGGTGACGAACCTCGACGCGAGCCCCTACGTCGGGCGTCTGGCACTCTGCCGCATGTACCACGGCAAGATCCTCCGCGGCGAGACGGTCTCGTGGTGCAGGGCCGACGGCGAGATAGACAAGGTAAAGATCACCGAGCTTTACACCACCGAGGGGCTGGAGCGCGTTGACGCGGACGAGGCCGGGCCGGGAGACATCTTCGCCATCGCCGGTCTTCCGGACGTGACGATCGGCGAAACGCTCTCGGATGCGGAGGACCCGCGTCCCCTACCCGTCTCGCACTTCGACGAGCCGAGCCTCTCGATGACGATCGGCATCAACACTTCCCCGCTGGCGGGCCAGGAGGGCAAGAAGATGACCGCGCGGCTCGTGAAGAACCGTCTCGACTCGGAGCTCGTCGGCAATGTATCGATACGCGTGCTCGAGACGGAGAGACCCGATGCGTGGGAGGTCCAGGGTCGAGGCGAGCTACAACTCGCCGTGCTCGTCGAGATGATGCGGCGCGAGGGATTCGAGCTCACCGTTGGCAAACCGCAGGTCGTGACGAAGGAGATCGACGGCAAGCTCTGCGAGCCCATGGAGAGCCTGACCATCGACGTGCCCGAGGACTACCTCGGCGTCGTCACTCAGCTGCTTGCTCTCCGCAAGGGCCGCCTCGAACAGATGATCAATCACGGAACGGGATGGGTGCGCATGGAGTATCAGGTTCCGGCGAGAGGGCTGATCGGCTTCCGGACCGAGTTCATGACCGAAACGAGGGGCACCGGCCTCCTGCACCACGTTTTCGATCGTTACGAGCCCTGGGTCGGCGAGCTGCGCACGCGCCCCACCGGAAGTTTGATCGCAGACCGGCGGGGGCCAACCACGGCCTACGCCCTGCACAGCCTCTCCGAGCGGGGAACGATGTTCATACCCCCGGGCGTCGAGATCTACGAAGGCATGATCGTCGGCGAGAACTCGCGCGCAGACGATATGGACGTCAACGCCACTAAGGAGAAGAAGCTCACGAACATGCGATCGTCGACGGGAGACGAGCTCGTCCGGCTGATCCCTCACCGCGAATTGTCCCTCGAGCAGGCCCTTGAGTTCATCCGCGAAGACGAGTGCGTCGAGGTGACCCCTCGCTCCGTGCGCCTCAGGAAGGTCGTCCTCTCGGCCAACGACAGGACCAAGGTGGGGCGCCGGGAGGCCCGCTCCCGCCTCGAGGCCGGCTCCTAACCCCTACAGGGAAAGTTCGCAGGGCGGCGAATCTTGAGATATCGCCACCTAACCGACTAACAGGAGCAGGGGATGAAGACGAAGTGGATCTTGAGCCTCACCATGGCCGTCATTGCGGCCATGGCCGCACCGATCATCGTCCGAGCGGCAGCGGCTCCGGCCCTGTACACCTTCGAGGAGTGCGTAGAGGGCTGGACGGTTGCCGAGAACAATCCCGACGCCCTAGGCGGGGATTGGGAGCTGTCTCCCCCGGGCAACCCTGCCGGGTCCCCGAACAACGCGTTCCGGATCGTCCCGTATCCGCAGGGCGCCTACCCGGACGACCCCAACGCCGTCTCCTATGAGGCGTGGCTCACGTCCCCGATCCACACCTTCTCGGCTCCCGGCAAAGTCACCTTCTATCTCCAGTACAACCTCGAAGAGGTTCCCGACACGGGCGGAGCGGTCACCGGTGGGGACTGGGTGCAGCTCGAGCTCTCGATGAACGGGGGCCCCTGGGTCGCCAAGGGTGACAAGCACACGAACGTCAACCCGACGTTCACCCAGTTCGAAGAGGCGATCCCAGCCGGACAGGCTCAGATCCGCTTCCACCTGTACTCGGACAACAACACATCCGGTGAGGGCGGCAGCGGCGGTCAAGTCGCAGTCGACGACGTCGAGCTCACGGCTCCCCGGCCCGCAGGCACGACCTGTGATGGTGCCGGCGGTGGCGGTGGCGGCGGTGGCGGTGGCGGTGGCGGCACCACCTGCACCAAGTCCGGCAACGGCAAGAACAACACGATCAACGGCACGGCCAAGGCCGACGTGCTCTGTGGCAAGGGCGGCAACGACAAGCTCTACGGCAAGGGCGCCGGCGACACGCTCATCGGTGGAGGTGGCAAGGACCTCCTCGTCGGTGGTCCCGGCAAGGACACCTGCAAGGGCGGCCCCGGCAAGGACACGTTCAAAGGCTGCGAGGTAAAGAAGCAGTAAACCGAGCAACTCAGTCTCATCTAGCGAAATCAGGCCGGCCCTTCGGGGCCGGCCTTCTCGCGCGCTCCAGGACGTAGGTCGAGACGACGAAGCAGCTGAGCGTTGGCCGCGACGATGATCGTCGACATCGACATCAGGATCGCTCCGACTGCTGGAGACAGCGTGATGCCTGCCCAAGCGAGCACGCCGGCTGCAAGTGGGATCGCGAACGCGTTGTATCCGGTC
>JAXDJL010000157.1:0-3190 GCA_034665685.1 Actinomycetota bacterium
GATTCCTCCGACCTCGAAGAGGTGAGGCTGGCCGTCCAGGGAGACGATCTCTTCATCCTCGCTCGGACGACGACCCTTGGCTCGTCCGACAAGCCTGCGCTGTTGGTGCTCGCCGACCGTGCCGCAGGAGAGACGTCACTAGCCGTGCCGTTCGACAGTGGGCTCACCTCGAGCCGCGCAGAGACTGCTCTCTTCATCGGGGGGTCTGGGGTTCAGACCGCAGATCTCGCAACCGGGACCGCTTCGGCTCTGCCGGAGGCGACGGTGGCGATCGACCCGAGCGGTTACGACAATGCGATCGAGGTCCGTGTCCCGCTGTCATCCGTGGCCGCGGACGACGGAAGCCTTTCCCTCGCCTTGGCCAGCGGCACGGCGGACGACACGGGCGCTGCTTTCAAACACATCCGCCTGGAGATGAACGACGAGGTCGCTCACGCGAACGTGGCCAACGTCGCTTTCCGCCTCGCCGAGCCGGTGCGCATCTGGTTCGAGCGCGACCAGGCGCTCGCGCTGAACGCGGGAACGATCGATCCGTTCTTCTACGAGGTGGACACCGCGAAGCTTGCGTCCGGCGTTACGGAGCGCGTCGTGCCCGGGCACGGCTATCACGATCGCATCTTCATCTCCGATGTCGGCACGGGCGTGCCGCGCGAGAGCGGTGGCAACGGGGTCTTTCAGCACTACGGGCTGTTCATTCCGGCTTCGTACGACGGATCCCCGACCGACCTGCAGTGGTGGCTCCATTGGCGCGGCGGGACGGCGCACAGCGGCGCCTCTGTGGTGCCGAAGGTCTTCAAGCAGCTAGGCGATGACTCCGACTCGCTCGTCGTTGCACCTTCGGGGCGAGGCACTTCCACCTGGTACGTGGGACGTGGCCACGTCGACTTCCTCGAGGTGTGGAAGGACGTCTTCGAAACCGTCTCGATCGACCGCGACCACGTGTACGTGACGGGACACTCGATGGGCGGATGGGGTTCCTACTTGCTGACGCTCTTGTATCCCGACCGTTTCGCGGCCGCAGCTCCCGCCGCGGGGCCGGTGACGATGGGAGCGTGGACGGGCGCCGACTTCGAGGGTTGCGACGAGTACAAGTTCGAGGAGTACACGCCCTGCTACATAGATGCGAACGGGAGCAACCCCCGCGTACAGCACACGCGGAAGATCCTCGAGAACGCGCTGCACGTTCCCTACGCGATGCTGCACGGTACCGACGACGAGCTCGTGCCTTACAGCGGCGTGCTTCGGCAATCGCAACGACTCATCGAACTGGGTTATCGGCATCGCCTCTACACGTCGCCCGGATACGAGCATTACTCACACCCGATCATGGATCAGTGGGCCGAGGCCGGCCGCTACATGCATCAGTTCACCCGCCCCGAGAATCCGGCACACGTCGTCTACAAGCGCGACATGGCGTTCGAGCGCGCGACGGAGACGGTGCAATCCGACGGCGCGAACCTGAACTTCGATTTCGACTCCGCATATTGGATGTCCGGGCTTACACCAGTTGATGCCGCTCCGGGCGCAACGACCGAGGACCGAGTCGCGTCCTTCGACGGGCGATCGCTCGCCATCCCGGAAGAAGCGCATCTGGCCGTTCCCGACTCGGGACCTCCGACCGCGCCCGGCCAGACGGGGCCTTACGTCATCACCGGTATCCAATGGCTGGACGATCCGGCCTCCTCGGCACCTCCATCGTCCAACGCGTTCGACCTGAGCCTCACCGGCGCCAAGGCCGTGAAGCTCGATCTGCCGCGGATGGACATCGACGTGACTCAGTCGCTGGCGGGATCCGTCGATACCGGTGCGGACTTGAGTCTTCGCCTCGCGGGACCGTGGGCGGGCACGCCTTCGGTACTGGTGGATGGCACACTCGTCTCAGCAACCCTGGCGGACGACGTCCTAGTCGTCGATGTTCCGGCCGGGTCGCACGAGTTGACCGTCATCCCGGCCGAGGCTCCGCAACAGGAAGCCACCACCCTTCAGTTCACGCCCGACTCCGATCGCTCCGCGCAGTATTCGGACGCGGCGACGTTGGAGACGAGTTTATCGACGGTGTCTGGAACACCGGTTGAGGGAGCTGCCGTTCGATTCGAGCTCGTCGGCGCGGATTCGTCGCGCACCCTCGATGCGGTCACGGGTCCGGACGGACTCGCGGCCGTGACCTTCGATGTCACCGAGACCCCCGGCGAGTATCGCCTTACGGCCACCTACTCCGGCTCTGACACGTTGACGGCAGCGACGAGTGGGATGGACTTAGCGATCGTCCGCGACGACAGTGCACTCGCTCTTACGAGCGCGGGCCGCGGAGCGAACAGAACGCTGAGCGCCGCGCTGTACGACTCCGACTCGGCCGTCGGTCTAGCCGGCCGCGAAGTGTCGTTCTTCGCCGACGGGAAGCTCGTTGGCACCGCCGTCACGGATGACGCGGGCAAGGCGACTATCGCGGCCCCCCCGGCATCGGGGAAGAAGGCGGCCTTCGAAGCGTCGTTCGCGGGGGATGAGCTTTACCGGCCTTCTTCCGACAACCTTTGATCCGAAGAGCTAACCGCTTCCCTCGCCGGTAGCGCGCAGGGCGGGGAGGCTCGAGAAGCCGCTCCACAACAGTTGGTCGAGATATTCGACGAGGCGCTCGCGGCTCATGGTGCGATTGCCCAGCCACCAATCGCCGGCGAGCTGCACCATGCCCACGATCCCGTGGGCCCAAGGCTCGGCCCCTCCGGAGTCGATGCCCGCGCGTCGAAGCTCATCGCCCAGGATGACCGCAACCTCGGTCGCGACCTGGCGGATGAACTGTGACACCGTGGCCTCGGCCTCGGGGCGTTCGCTGATCGCGCGGTGCATGAGAAAGCGGTAGGCCTCCGGCTCTTCCTCGACGAACGTGAGGTACGCGTCGATCGTGCGGCGGATCAGCGCATGCGGATCGTCTTCGCTCCGCAGCGCATCCCGAAGACGCTCCATGAGGGTGCGGACGTAGAACTCTGCGATGGCCTGGTAGAGACCGCCCTTGTCGCCGAAGTGCTTGTAGAGGATCGGCTTCGTGACCCCACCTTCCGCCGCAATCGCGCTCATGGAGGCGAGCGGCCCGTCCCTCTTCACGACCCGGTTCGCCGCCTCCAATAACTCCAGGCGGCGCTCGGCGCGGCGCGCCTCGCGGGCCGGGTCTCGCCTGCGGCGCGGGTTTGACGGG
>JAXDJL010000158.1:0-4570 GCA_034665685.1 Actinomycetota bacterium
CGTGGCGGATCGCTCTGATCGGCGGCGTTCAATTCGACGAGACTCCAGCGGACCGCGTCGCGCAAAGCTCGATGCAGGGTTGCGTGCACTCGACGCACCGTTGAAGGGACGAGGCCGCGTCCTATAGGGGAGGGGGCGAGGAGCGTTCCGTAGAAGGCATTGAGAGTGGGACCGTCGAGTTCATCGATACGGATGTCACCTAGGAGCGGGACGAGGTGGTTCCTGACGTGCCCCCGGTAGCCGGATGCGGTCGAGATCCTGATGGTTCGCTCGATCGCGGGCAACCATGTCTCGGTCAGGAAGTCGGCGACCGTGAGCGGTCCGGTTACTTCTTCCCTCCGGGAGTCATCGTGATCGTCGTCCAGCCGGCGTCAGCAATGCGTTGCCTGCGTTCCTCCATGATCTCTTCGGTGAGTGCGGTCTCACGCGTGTAGCCCATCTCTTCGATGTGCTCGAAGACCCGATCTACTGCGACCTCGACCGGTACCTCCGTGCGTTGATCGCTTCCCCCGAAGAAGAGATAGGCCCTGCACTCGGAGTCGAGCGCCAGCGTTCTCCGAGTTAGGCCGTGCTTGTACTCGTGCACGCCGTCGCAGCAACCCATGTACATGAAACCGTCGCACCACTTCATGGGGAGCACTTTCTCTAGCGGCCCCCAGTCCGGCTCGTCTGCCCCGGCTTCGAGCATCATTTGCCCTATCTCCGGCTTCAGTTCCTCAAGCTTCGCGATCAACTCGTCTTTATCCATGGCGGCACGGTAGGCCGCGACCTCATAAAGGCGAGGTGGCGTCAGCCACAGAAGAACGGAATGCTTGTTAGGGGAGCCTCTCCCAGCCCCACACGTAGAGGTTCTTCTCGTAGCGGGTGAGGACTTCCAGGTTGGAGCCGTCGACGTCCATGACGGCTAGTGCGTGCCCGTTGAAATCGTGGTCTTCGGCGACGAAGGTCACCCTCGTCGAGTCCGGAGACCAGTAACCGCCGTATATCTCGCGGCTGCTCACGGCGTCCAGCGCTGGACCGTCGAGCTTGGTGGGGTTGCCCCGATCGCGGTTCACCACGTAGAGAGATCCGAGCCCGCCTCCCTCCTGGCCGACGTAGAGGATCTTCTTTCCGTCGGGGGACCACCGGATGTACTGGATGTCCACCACGCCGTCGGGGGAATCGATCCGTTGCACGTGGTCGCCGTTCAGGTTCGAGGTGAACAGCGATGCGCCGTCCTTCGTGTAGACGGCGAAGGCGAGCGTGTGGCTGCCGGGGGAGACGTCGACGTCCCCGACCGCCCGTCCGCCGAGTTTGACCTTGTGCCGGTTAGTCCCGTTCGCTCGCATGATGTAGATGCCGTCACCGGTCTCGTCGTGGACGTTCATCCGGTAGATGACCCGGCTCCCATCGCGCGCCCAGTTCCCGTCGAAGGCGTACTCGTCGGGGTCCTCTCGCTCGCCGCACACTCGTGTCAGAGAGCTACGGTGAGAACCGTCTCTCCGAACGGAGACGACGTCCTCGCATACGTTCTGCATGCGGTCGAACAGGAACCTGCCACCGTCGGGGGCCCAGTCCGTAGGTTCGTCACACCGGTAGTTCCCGGAGGCCGTGAGGGTCTTCTCGTCAGGTGAACCACTCGCCGCGATCCTCGCGAGGTGCGAGCCGTAGTCGCACGTGATCGCCGAGCCCGTTCGCTCGAAAACGATCGATCGGCCGGAGGGTGACCAGATGAGGTCCTGCTCGAAAGTGGCGTTGAAGGTGACGCGCTGGGCCCTGTAACCGTTCGGACCGATCCGCATGATCTCTGTCGGCAGGGACTTCCCGTTGTTGTCCTTGCAGGTCCCGTTCGAGATGGTGCCGGGGCAGGCGGAGTAGTAGATGCGGCTCTCTCGCGCGGCCGCCGCGGCCGTGACGTCTGCAGGGGCGACGGCGAGAATGGACAACACAGCCAGCACAACGATGACCAAGGTGCGTCTCACGATTCGATCCTCTCATTCGGTATATGTGAGACATCAGCTTCGCCCGAATCGCCCGGATCTTCTGCGTACTTCTGCACATCCCGAGGTGTATCTCTCCGCCCGACTCGGCCTCCCCCTGGAGTGGTTAGAGAGTGAGATGTGACCGGCGGGGGGTGGACAAGTGTGGATTAAGCGGCGTACCCCGTAGACCCGGCCCCCACGGGTTCCTAGCATGAGACTCACCCGTTCCGGCAAAGATGCCGGAGCCGCGTTCAAGAAGGAGCTCCACGTGACAAAGGCATGGACTTTTCTCGTCATCGGCGCCTTGGCGCTCGTCGCTACCGCCGTGGCCATCGCCGCCAGTCCTCGGGTCAGCGAGCCGACCCGCATCCACGTGATCGAGCGGCCGAAGACAGACGTGGTGATAGACACCGGGGCCGAAGGCGACACGACGGGCGACCTCCTCACCTTCCACAACAACCTCTACGGCCGCGCCGGCAAGGTCGTGGGGACAGACCAGGGTCAGTGCATCCGCATCGATCCCGCCGCGGGCACATGGGAATGCGCGTGGACGAACGCGCTCGAGGGCGGGCACATCTCGGTCTCCGGCCCGTTCAACGACCATCACGGAAGCGTTCTGACCGTGACGGGTGGAACCGGTTCCTATCGCAACGCGCGCGGGACTATGAACCTAAAGTTCCGGGACAGCGGAAGCTTCGACTTCATCTTCCACCTGGTCCCCTAGGGGCTGCTGCGAGGGCTGCCGGGTCCTGAGGCCCAGGCCCAGGACCGTTCGATTCGGGAGCTCCGTCCGGACATAGGCTGAAGTGATGCAGATCTGTGCCCGTTGCGGCTTCGAGAACCCCTCGGGGCAGAAGTTCTGCGGGGAGTGCGGCACCCGGCTCGAGGCGGGCCCCGCAGCATCCGAAGTCCGCAAGACGGTCACGGTCCTCTTCGCAGACGTCGTCGATTCCACCGGCCTCGGTGAGCGACTCGATCCCGAGCGGGTCCGGGCCCTCATGTCGCGCTACTTCGAGCTGGTGCGTGAGGCCCTCGAGCGCCACGGGGCAAGCGTTGAAAAGTTCATCGGCGATGCGGTCATGGCCGTCTTCGGCATCCCGCACCTGCATGAGGATGACGCGCTTCGAGCGGTCCGGGCGGCCCTCGACCTGGGCCCCGCGATCGCGTCGCTCGAGGACACCGACGCCTCCGGGACCCGCATCCAGGTGCGCGTCGGGCTCAACACCGGAATGGTCGTGGCGGGGGATCCGTCCGCCGGCCAGAACCTCGTCACCGGAGACGCCGTCAACGTGGCGGCACGGTTACAGCAGGCGGCGGAGCCCGGCGAGATCCTGATCGGGGACGAGACCTACGAGCTCGTGCGTCACGCGGTTGAAGTGGGGGAGGCGCGCCCGCTCGAGCTGAAGGGCAAGTCGGGGGCCGTGAACGCACGCAGCGTGCTCGGCATCAGCGAACAGTCCGAAGCCTTGGCCCGCAGAGCCCGGTCGCCACTCGTGGGACGCAAGCGTCAGCTACGGCAACTCAACCAAGCGCTGGAGGCGTCCGTCGAGGACCAGGCTTGTCAGTTGTTCACGGTGCTCGGCACCGCCGGCGTCGGGAAGTCCCGGCTCGTGGACGAGTTCGTAGCGGGACTCGAGGGCGCGCGCGTTGCGTTCGGGCGCTGTCTGCCATACGGCGAAGGCATCACCTACTGGCCCCTGACCGAGGCACTGCGCTCGCTCGCCGGAGTGCAGGAGATCGATCACTCGCCCGAGGCGATGACGGCGCTCGCCGGCGTACTGGGAGGTGACGCCGAGAACCTCGGCCCCCTCGCTCCGCTCGTCGGCCTCGGGACGGGAACGCACTCGGCCGACGAGACGGCGAACGCGGCCCGAAGGCTCTTCGAGCGCCTCGGTCGCGAGCGCCCCCTCGTCGCCATCTTCGACGACGTTCACCGGGCGGAGCCCGCGTTCCTCGACCTCATCGATCATGTCGTGGAGTGGTCTTCACAGTCGCCCATCCTCGTTATCTGCACCGCGCGGCCCGACCTCCTCGACACGCGACCGGGCTGGGGTGGCGGCAAGGTGAACGCGTCGACCGTGCTGTTGGAACCGCTCGACCAGGAAGCGTCCGAGGAGCTGATCGCGAACGTGGTCGGTGGCTCGCTGGAGCCCGCCCTCAGCAAGCAGATCCTCCAGTCGGCCGAGGGCAACCCCCTGTTCGTCGAGGAGATGGTCTCGATGCTCGTAGACGACGGCGCGCTCACGGAAGACGGGGGCGTGTGGCGCGTCGCCGACCCGGACCAGGTGCGCGTCCCGACGAGTCTGAGGGTCCTCCTTGCCGCGCGACTCGACCGTCTGGGGTCCGGAGAGCGTCAGGTCATCTCGCGAGCGGCGGTCGTCGGAAAGGTGTTCGAGCGGCAGGCGGTAACGGCTCTCGCCCCGGAGGAGCTACGCATCGACGTCTCTCAGCATCTAGGCACTTTGTCGCGCCGGGAGCTCATCAGGCCCGACACTGGAAGCGAGGACCTCTTCACCTTCCGCCACATCCTCATCAGAGATGCTGCGTACGACTCGCTACCGAAGAGGGACCGTGCCGACCTGCACGAGCGGTTCGCCGCGTGGCTGGAG
>JAXDJL010000159.1:0-11383 GCA_034665685.1 Actinomycetota bacterium
CGGCTCCGACGAGACGGAAGTCGTGAGCTCCGCACGAGGGGCATACGTCCGGAGGATCGGCCGAGTGACCACAGCGCGGACAACGAACGGCGCGTTTCGACCGTTCGAAGACCATCCCGGCCTCGCACCGGGGGCACCGGAGCGATCTTCTGCAGGCGGCACACCAAACAGCGCGCGCGTAACCCTTTCGAGGGACGAGCAAGCCCACGCGCCGACCCTCGCGCAGCGCATCTCTGACCGCTCGATGAAGCTCGGGAGCCAGCCCGGTATCGGGTTGCTCAACCGTGTTCACGATGGGACGCGCGGAGCGCGCCTCGGATCTAGTGGGAGCGACGACACCGAATGCCCCGCGCCGGACGGCGAGCGCGGTCTCTAACGAGGGCGTCGAGCTGATGAGAACGCAGGCTGCGCGCTGCAGGCGCGCCCGTTCGAGCGCGACCCGCCGAGCGTCGTAGCGCGGGGACCGGTCTTCCTTGTACGTCGGATGGTGCTCCTCGTCCACGACGATGAGACGGAGCGATGGGGTGGGAGCCAGAACGCTCGAACGTCCCCCTCCCCCGACGCGGTGACCGGCGGCGAGCCTCACCCAATCGCGAGCACGTTCCGCCTCGACGCGTCCCGTGTCGACGCGTGCGAACCCGGGATAGGTGGCGCCCAAACGATCGAGCACTGCGGACCCGTAGCGAACCTCGGGTACGGCGACGAGCGACGCGCCCTCCGGCGCGCGCAGCGCCGCAGCGACCAATTCGGCGATCACGGCCCCCCTATCCTCGCCCGGCAAGACCCTGAGACACCAAGCACCCGTCGCTCCCCCTTCGATCGCGCCCGCGATCTCTGCCCCACCTTCGTAGCGAAGCAACCGGTGAGGAACGGGACCCGCCGCCGGAGGCTCAGGGGCCTCGACCTTGACGCGCACACGGGTCGGAACGAGGCGCGAGAACGCGGTCGCTCTCGTCGTGACATAGCGCGCGGCGAGCCATTCGATCAGTGCGTCGAGGGGGGGAGGTGCGACGGGGTACGGCAACACCACCGCTTTGATCGGCTCGAGGTCGCGCGAGGTGGGCTCGTCCACCCGGCCGACAACGACCCCGCGCACCTTCCTGTGACCGAAGGGGATGCGGACCAGCGATCCGCGCTGGACGCTGCCCGCCAGCTCTTCGGGAACGAGGTAGTCGAAGGTCTTGTCGACGCGCCACGCAGGCACCAGCGGGACTACGGATACGACCCTGGGGTGGGGCCCCGGCGCGTCCTGGCCGTCGGCTACAGGATCTTCGGCTACGGAGCCTTCAGTTACAGGATCCTTAGCTACAGAGCTGTTAGCTACAGAGTCGCCGGAGCTCATCCGCGCGGTCGGTGCGCTCCCAGGTGAAGTCCTTGTCCGACCGGCCGAAGTGACCGTACGCGGCGGTGTTCTGATAGATCGGCCGTCTGAGGTCGAGGTCGCGGATGATCGCCGCAGGCCTCAGGTCGAAGACCTCTTTCACGGCTGAGTGGATCTTGGCGGGGTCGACCGTCTCGGTACCGAAGGTCTCTATCGAGATCGAGATCGGATGCGCGACGCCGATGGCGTACGCAACCTGCATCTCGAACCTCTCGGCCAGTCCGGCGGCGACCACGTTCTTCGCGACGTAACGCGCTGCGTAGGCGGCGGACCGGTCGACCTTCGTAGGATCCTTGCCGGAGAACGCTCCCCCGCCGTGCCGCGCCATCCCGCCGTACGTGTCGATGATGATCTTTCGTCCCGTGAGGCCTGTGTCGGCCTTCGGCCCCCCGATCTCGAACACCCCGGTCGGATTCACGAGGATGGTCATGTCCTGGGCGTCCAGCTCCAGAGGAAGGAGCGGCTCGATCACGTGCTGGATGAGGTCCGGCTTCAAGAGAGTGTCGATGTCTACGTTGGGCTGGTGCTGCGTCGAGATCACCACGGTGTCGAGGGTCTTCGGAACGCCGGCCTCGTATCCGATCGTGACCTGGACCTTGCCGTCGGGCCGAAGGTAGGGCAGGACGCCCGCCTTGCGCACCTCGGCGAGCCGGCGAGCCAGTCGATGCGCCAGCCAGATCGGCATCGGCATGAGGTCTTCGTTGTCGTTGGAGGCGTACCCGAACATCATCCCTTGGTCGCCGGCCCCCTGAGAGTCGAGGCTCTTCTCGTCGTGCGCGGCGTCGCCCGTCCGCTCCTCGAAGGAATGCTCCACTCCGGTGGCGATGTCGGGGGACTGCTCCTGGATCACGATCGAGACGCCACACGTCTCTCCGTCGAAACCGATCTTGGAGCTCGTGTAGCCGACGTCGGTGATCGTTCGGCGGACGACTGCGGGAACGTCGACGTATGTAGAGGTCGTGACCTCTCCCCCGACGACCACGAGGCCGGTCGTGACGAAGGTCTCGCAGGCGACCCGGGCGAAGGGGTCCTCGGCGAAGATCGCATCGAGAACCGCGTCGGAGATCTGATCGGCGAGCTTGTCGGGGTGGCCCTCGGTAACGGATTCGGACGTGAACGGCATCAGGGATCCAGTCATCGAGACACCATAAATGATGCTCAAAGCACCCGGCCCCAGCCGCGCATGGGCCCCAGAGGGGAGTTAGACGTTCGGCTGGAACGAACCCAATATGGAGTTGAACTCCGGTTCGGCGGAGGGGCAGGCCGGCAGGGGGCACACGAACACGATGGTCACCGCTTGCTCCCAACCTCTCGGGAGGGCGACGATCACGCGAGTACGGATCTCGACCCCAGAGGGAGCGGTCATGGATCCCCTCATCTGCCACGCTCCGTCCAGCGGACCCCCGGAGTTCACCGCGACCGGCTGAGGGATCTCCATCGAGTCGACCGGTAGAGTGCCCGATCTGTACACCCGGTCCAGCAGCATCGGCACATCCTCGACGCTGGTCCCCGGGCTCACAGGGGCCCGCTTGAGGACCACGGCGGAACCGCTTCCGGTCTCGAGCGCGAGATCGATCCCGCCTCCCGTCGGCAGCTCTCGCTCGGCCTCTCTGACCCGTCGCCACGACGCCGGATGGGCGATCGAATAGCTACCGTCCGGAGGGCTGAACGACTCGGCCGGGCTGAAAATGATCAGCGCAGCGAGGCACAGAACGGCGAAGTTCCACGCGCCGTGGGCCGCCATGGTGAACCAGAGCGTCTTCGTCCGCCTCTTCCACGCGACGCCGAAGGCAAGCACGTACAACGGAAGGATGACAAGTGATCCGTGTGCGGCTACGAACAGGACGGACGAGAGGATGATGGCGAGCCAAGTGCTGCGGCGCGCCAGCTTCTCGTAGAGCATCCCCCGGTAATAGATCTCCTCGATCACGGGGGCCCCAACGACGAGCACGACCCCGGCGAGCAGCAACCCGATGCCGGACGTCTCCCCGACAAGGATCTGCATCAAACGGTCCAGCTCGAAGCGCCGCCCGCCCAACATGAAGCCGATGGGCATCCACGCGGCGAGCAGGAGGAGACCGAAGCCGGCGCCTTTGAGAACCTCGCCCATGGGGTCGGCCGGTCGAGCGATCCCGAGCGAGGTCCAATCCCCGCCCTGCTGCTTGGTAACGAGGGCGAACGCCACCACCGCTGCTATCGCGTAGCCGACGATCTGCAGGATGAGGCCTTGATCGACGATCTGGCTGAAGCTTTGGCTCTGGGAGATCGCCGCGCTCAAGATCCGTGGGATCCCCCAAGCGCAGAAGCCGAACAGCCACAGGTGGGGCCATCTCCATCGGACCTCGCCGGATCGCGCCGTTCGTGCGCCCTCGGATGCGATCGCCCGACCCGCGGCCGGCACCGCGGCCGAAGGCGGGGGACCCTGGAAGGCCGTCACCGGAGTTGACGCTGCCGGAGTTGACGCAGGAGAGTCGAAGGACTGGAAGGAGCCGGCGAAGGACGCGGCCGGCGCTCCCACTCCCACCAGTTGCGGCGCCGGAGTGACGACCTGTTGGGATCCAGCCTCTTGGGATTCGGCCGCCCGGAACGGAGACGCGAGACATTGTCCGCAGAAGCCGGCATCAGCTGGATTCAGTCCTCCACAAGCGGCACAGGCCGCCCTCTCAGTCATCCTGGGGTTATCGGCCCGCCCGGGAACGCCCTTGAAAGATGTGGGACGAAATGACCCGAATGGGTCACTTCAGCAGTGCAACCACACGATCCAGCAAACAGGTTGCTAGGGCCTCCTTCGTCACGAGACCCAGGTCCTCGGTCCCGTCGGGCCCGGCTATCACCGCTCGGTTGGTATGAACACTGAAACCCGAGTGGGGCACCCCGACTTCGTTCGCTACAACCATGTCGGCCCCCTTGGCCGCTCTCTTGGCCTCGGCGAAGTCGGCCAGGCGGGAGGGATCGGCCTCGGTCTCGGCGGCGAAGCCCACCAGCACTCCCCCCTCCTTCCGGAGGTCCGGCGAGGATCCCAGTTCGGCAAGGATGTCGACGGTCGGGACGAGGTCGATGTCGGGGGGGCCGGCGTCCTTCTTGATCTTGGCCGCTGCGGCCGACTTCGGAGTGAAGTCGGCGACCGCGGCGGCCTTCACGACGACGTCCGCCGAGACCGAGCGGGACACCACCGCAGCGCGCATCTCGGAAGCGGTGCGCACGTGCACGAGGTCGACCCCGGCAGGAGGCGTGAGCTCCGAGGGTCCCGACACGAGGGTCACCTTCGCTCCCCGGCGGAGGGCGGCGTCCGCCAGGACGTACCCCATGCGGCCGGACGAGTGGTTCCCGATGTAGCGGACCGGATCTATCGGCTCCTGGGTTCCGCCGGCCGTGATGAGGACGTGCCGGCCCGCCAGATCCTGGGACGTGAGGAGAAGGCGTCGCGCCTCGTCGACGATCTCGGCCGGCTCCACCATGCGGCCGGGCCCCTCGTCCCCCGAGGACAGCGACCCTCGTCCGGGACCCAGAAAGCGAACGCCCCGGGCCTGGAGCCGTCCGACGTTCTCTTCAGTAGCGGGGTGCTCCCACATCTCGGTGTGCATGGCGGGCACGGCAAGGATCGGGCAGCGCGCCATCAAGAGCGTGGTCGTTACGAGATCTCCGGCCGACCCCGCAGCCATCTCGGCCAGGATGTTGGCGGTGGCGGGGGCAACGATCACGAGGTCCGCCCCGCGGGCGAGCTCGACATGCGGCACCTCGCCCGACGCATCCCACAGGTCGGTTGCGACGGGGTTCCTCGTCAGGGATGCGAAGGTCTGCCGTCCGACGAAACGCTCGGCGGAATGGGTCATCAGGACCTTGACGTCGGCGCCCAGCTCCGTCAGGTCGCGAGCCACCTGGGCCACCTTGTAGGCCGCGATCCCTCCCGCGACGACGAGAAGGACCTTCTTCGATCCGAGGGAGCCCTCCGGAGCCAGCGGACGTTCCTCCATCACACCTCCCGAACGGGGTCTCCGGTGTATCGGTTACGAGGCGGGGGGTGCCTCGTCGGCGCGCTCGTACGTCACGTATCCCTCGGCGATCTCCTGCATCGCGATCGACAGCGTCTTGGGGGCGCGATCGGGGATCATCGGGATCTGCGGCGGAGCGAATTCCGCAACGCCCTCACCGAGCTGGCTGAAGTAGGAGTTGATCTGGCGGCTGCGCTTCGCGGCGAGCACCACCAGCGTGTACTTCGAGTCGACGTCCTTTAGGAGCGTCTCGATCTTCGGTTCGATCAAGGGGAAAGTCCTTCCTGGATGGGCTACTGGCCCTTCAACGGTTCTTCTGAGTCTCATCCAGTATACGGATGACCTCGTCGGCCGCCCGACCAACGTCGTCGTTCACGACTATGTGGTCGTAGCTCCCCTTGTTCTTCACCTCCTCGTAGGCCGCCGCCAGCCGGCGCGAGAGGGTCAGTTTGTCCTCCGTCCCGCGGCCCCTAAGGCGCAAAGAGAGGTCGTCGAGGGAGGGGGGCTCGATGAATATCAGGACCGCTTCAGGTTTGTTGCGTTTGACCGCCTGGGCCCCCTGGATGTCCAGCTCGGCGATGACCGTGCGGCCTCCTGCGATCGCCGTCTCTACGGGCTCCCGAGGGGTCCCGTAGTAGTTGTCGTAGACCCTCGCCGACTCGAGCAGCTCACCTCGGTCGCGCATCCCCTCGAACTCGTTCCGGGGGATGAAGTAGTAGTCGACGCCGTGGCGTTCGCCCTGCCTCGCGGGACGCGTGGTCGCGGAGACGGAAAGGAAGATGTCGGGTCTTTTTCTCAGGACTTCTCGGATGACCGTTCCCTTGCCGGCCCCGGACGGTCCCGAGACTACGAAGAACATCTACCGACGCGCAAACTCGCTTAGGAGATTCTCTTTCTGTTTCTGGCCGAGCCCGCGCATCCGCCGCGTCTCTGAGATGTCCAGTCGCTCCATGATCTTGCGCGCCCTCACGCGGCCGACGCCGGGAAGGGACTCGAGCACGGTCGACACCTTCATCTTGCCGACGATCTCGTCACTGGTTTGCTCCACCAGCTCTTTCAAGCTGGTCCTCCCGCTCTTCAATTGCTCCTTCAGCTCGGCGCGCTTGCGTCGCGCTATCCCGGCCTTCTGAAGGGCCGCCCGTCGTTGCTCCTCGGTGAGCGGAGGGGGCAAGGGCATGGCGGTCGATCCTCCTTGGCGGTTGTTCAGGCGGGGAAGCTCACTTGATACCAGATTTCGTCAGCCACATGCGGGGCGTCAGGCGTCGAGGCGTCGGGAACCGGGGTCCGCGAGCGGGATGCCCTCGGCACAAAGCGGACACGCGTCGGGATCCCAGGAGGACACGTCGAGCCGCACCAGCGACCTGAGCGGCACGCCGAAGCTGGGAGGCTTCGCGGGATCGCCGCGATCGATGAGCGCCGCGATGCCGACCGGATCGCCACCAGAGCTCTTCACAAGCTCCACGACTTCGAGCGCCGACCCTCCCGTCGTGATCACGTCCTCCACCACCAACGTCCGCTGACCCGGCTCGATGGAGAAGCCTCTCCTGAACTCCATCACGCCATCGGCGCGCTCGGCGAAGATCATCCTGGTGTCGGCCGCGAGGGCGGTCGTGAAGCCGAGGACCACGGCCCCAACCGCGGGACAGGCGACCAGATCGAACTCACCGGCGAAAGAGCGCGCCAGTTCCTCGCCTAACGCCTGAGCGATGCGCGGGTGTTCGAGCACGCGGAACTTCTGTACGAAGACGTCCGAGTGGCGTCCTGAAGAGAGCTGGAAGTGTCCGCGCAGGACCGCTCCCTTGGCCTCGAGGACATCGAGCACTTCGGCTTCGTTCACGCGATCTCCTTCACGCTACTTCGGCGGCCAGAGCGGCGGCCGCGGCGGCCGGATCGGGAGACTCATAGATCGGCCGGCCTACCACGATGACGTCCGCCCCGGCATCAACGGCCTCGGCCGCTCCCAGCGTCCTTCGTTGATCACCCCGTGCGTCCGCCGCGGAGCGGATGCCGGGGACCACCAACACCGGCCCTCCTTCGGCGGCCGAACCGAACCTCTTCCGCACGGCGGCTACCTCGAGGGGCGAGCAGACGAGACCGTCGGCCCCCGCGCCGAGCGCCAGCTCCGCCAGCCGCAGCACCGCGCTCTCTGGGGGGCCGGCGAGTCCTACCGCACGCATGGATCCCTCGTCGAGGCTGGTGAGGATCGTCACCGCCAGTACCGCGAGACCGTCCGGCGCGTTCTCCGCCGCGGCGCGCAGCATGTCGTGACCTCCCGACGCGTGCACCGTCACGAAGCTCGCTCCCGTATCGGCGGCCCCGAGCACGGCCCCCGCGACTTGCGCTGGGATGTCGTGGAGCTTCAGGTCGAGGAACACTGGACGACGCGCGGCCAGTTCACCCACGAGATCGCGGCCGTGCGCGATGAAAGTCATGAGCCCCACCTTGAAGACACCAACGTGTTCGTAGGTGGCCTCGGCGATCCGATCGATCTCGACTCGATCGGTGGAGTCCAGCGCGACGCACAAGGGGTTGGTGGGAAGGAACGTTTGCGCGGGGGGTCGTTTGATCACCGTCGTCATCCAGACACCGTCCGGACGGATCCCACGAGCTCGGACACGTCTGTGATGCCGTGTCGCTTCATGTAATCGGCGATACCGCCCGCGACCTCGACGGCCGTCCGAGGTTCGACGAAGTTCGCGGTTCCCACCGCGACCGCCGAGGCACCGGCAAGGATCATCTCGAGCGCGTCCCCCGCGTTCGACACTCCACCCTGTCCGATGAGTGGGACGTCAGGGAAGGCTCGGTGCACGTCGTAGATAGCTCGCACGGCGATCGGCCTGATCGCCGGGCCGGACAGGCCGCCGACGACCCCGGCCAGCTTCGGCCTCCTCGTCTCGACCTCGATGGCCATGCCGAACACCGTGTTGATCATGGACAGGCCATCGGCTCCGGCCTCGAGAGCGGCTCCGGCGATCTCCTGCACCGAGGTCACGTTGGGCGAGAGCTTCGGGAAGATCGAGACCCGTGGAAGAGCCTTCTTCACTCCCGCCACCACATCCGAGGTCGCTTTGGGGGAGTGAGAGAACATGTTGTTCCGGTCCTCGAGGTTGGGGCAGGAGATGTTCACCTCGACCGCCGCGATCCCCCGCCCACCGGTGCGCAGCTTGTCGGCGACGCGCACGAACTCCTCGACGGTGTTCCCTGCGATCGAAGCGAACACCGATGCCTTCTTCTTCAGGAGCCAGGGCAGGTCCTCCGCGAGGAAATGGTCGATGCCCTTGTTCTGGATCCCGATCGCGTTGAGCATGCCCGAGGGCGTCTCGCACATGCGCGGCGTGGGCTTCCCCTTCCACGGCACCAGCGTCGTCGACTTCACGATGATGCCGCCCAGCTTCGCCAGATCCACGAACTGGGATGCCTCGCGGCCCGCGCCGAACGTCCCGGAGGCAACGAGCACGGGGTTCCTCAACTCCACCGAACCGAGCTTCATCGCGAGCAACTGGGCAGCGGTCATCAGTTGCCCGGAGGAGGATGCTCGGTCGGAGACTCGGAGGGCGCGATGTCCCGCGTCGCGACCCCGGCGGGGGTCAATTCGGTTTGGTCCCTTCCGACGGAGTCGGTGGCCCCTTCCCACACGACCTGTGCGCCGTTGAAGACGGGACCCTCGGTACAAGAGCGCGCGTACACGACCTCGTCTTCGTCGCCCTTTGCTTTCTTCGGATGGCGGAGGGGCATGACGCAAGTCATGCACACTCCATACCCGCACGCCATGAGCTCCTCCACCGCCACTTGGATCGGGATCCCCTGTTCGACGCAGATATCGGTGACCGCCTTAAGCATCGGATGCGGCCCACATGCGTAGACGACTTCGGTCTCGCACTTCTCCATCGTCTCCACCAGGATGTCGGTCACGCGGCCGTGATCGCCGATCGAGCCATCGTCCGTCGTTACCCGGCACACCGACGCAAGGCGCCGGGCGTCGATCTGGTTGAGGAGCAGGCCGGAGTTGCGCGCTCCGAGGATGACGTCGACGCGGTGGCCGTCGTTGCGCAACTCGTCGGCGAGAAAGAACAACGGAGCGGCGCCTATCCCTCCCCCCACGACGAGGCAATGTGCGCGCCGCTTGGGCAGAACGAACCCGCGTCCGAGGGGCCCCGTGAGCCCGATCATCGAGTGTCCTCGCTGCTCCGAGAGGAACTTGGTCCCGGGCCCCGTGATGTCGAACACCAGCTCGATGGTGGAGGCCCAGCCCCCTCGCTTGTGGACGCGGTACACGGAGAACGGCCGCCGCAAGATGTTCGCGCGTCCCTCGCCGCATTTAACGTTCACGAACTGCCCCGGCGCGACCTTCTCGCCGATCTCCGGGGCAACGATGGTCAGGGAGTGATAGTGCTCTCCGTATTTCTTGTGGGAGAGCACCTCGCCTACCGTCATCAGCACGACGGCGGCTCCGCCAGGTAGATCTGCAATCTCTGAACCCTCACGTCTCCCCGGATCAGAGCCTCGATCCCTTGCACCGCCGCCGCGATGCCGGCCATGGTGGTGATGCAGGGGACGCCCGCCGCCACCGCGGCCTGCCGGATGAAGTAGCCATCGGAACGAGCGCTGCGGCCGAACGGCGTGTTGAACAGCATCTCGACCTCGCCCCCCGCCAGCATGTCGGCGAGGCTCCGCTTCTGGCCCTCCGCGCGCTCGGACACCTTTCCCACCACATCCACGTCGACCCCGGCCCTGCGAAGGACCTGCGCCGTTCCGTGCGTCGCCACGAGATGGAAGCCCAGGTCCTGGAGCCTCTTGGCGGGGAAGATCACGCTTCTCTTGTCGCGATTGGCCACCGAGATGAACACCGTTCCCTTGGTGGGCAACCGGACCCCTGCTCCGGCCTCCGCCTTCGCGAAAGCCGCTCCGAAGTTGTAGTCGATGCCCATGACCTCTCCGGTCGAGCGCATCTCGGGCCCCAGCAGGAGGTCTACCCCGGGGAAGCGATCGAACGGCATGACCGCCTCCTTGACCGCGACGTGCCGCAGGCCCTCATGACCCACCGAGCGCTCCGGCACCATCCCTTCGGAGCGCAGATCCGCAAGCGACGTGCCCGTCATGACGCGAGCCGCCACCTTCGCCAGCGGAACACCCGTCGCCTTTGAGGTGAAAGGCACGGTGCGCGACGCGCGGGGATTCGCCTCGAGGACGTAGACCTCTTCGTCCTTCACCGCGAACTGGATGTTGAGGAGGCCCCTCACCCCGAGTCCCCGGGCGATAGCGTCCGTGTACTTGATCACCTCTTCGATCTGGTCGTCGGCAAGGGTGAACGGTGGAAGGGCGCAAGCGGAGTCGCCCGAATGGATGCCGGCCTCCTCGATGTGCTCGAGCACGCCGCCGATGTAGAGCTCCTCGCCGTCGAAGATCGAGTCGCAGTCCACCTCGACCGCTCCCTCGAGGAAGCGGTCCACCAGGACCGGGTGCTGCGGGGACACCTCGGCCGCCGTCGTCATGTAGCGCTCGAGGGACGACTCCTCGTAGACGATCTCCATCGCGCGGCCGCCGAGCACGTACGACGGCCGGACCAGGATCGGATATCCGATGGAGCGCGCGATCGCCTTCGCGGCCTCGACCGACCGCGCCATGCCGTTCGGAGGGTGTGGGAGCGCGAGGTCGGCAAGCAGCGCACCGAACCGTTCGCGGTCCTCGGCTCTGTCGATGGCATCCGCCGGTGTTCCGAGGATCGGCACGCCGGCCTCGGCCAGCCCGGCCGTCAGCTTCAGCGGGGTCTGGCCACCGAGCTGCACGATCACACCGGTGGGAGACTCGCGCTCGACGACGTTCATGACGTCTTCGAGCGTCAGCGGCTCGAAGTAAAGACGATCGGACGTGTCGTAGTCCGTGGAGACCGTCTCCGGGTTGCAGTTCAGCATGATGGTCTCGAATCCGGCGTCCCTAAGCGCGAACGCGGCGTGAACGCAGCAGTAGTCGAACTCGATCCCCTGTCCGATGCGGTTCGGACCGGCCCCCA
>JAXDJL010000160.1:0-31027 GCA_034665685.1 Actinomycetota bacterium
GCCCATCTAGATTTCGTCGACGAACGGTTCGGAGTCACCGAAGGCCACGGAAACGTCATGAGGCGGATAGCTGAGATGCCCCACGTCTCCGGGCTTGCACAGATCGGGATCAGGGGGCCGGGCTCGAGCGACCCTGCCGACTTCGAGAAGGCCCGAAGTATGGGCAGCGTGATCATCGGGCCGCGCGAGTTCAGGCGGATCGGAGTTGACGCGGTGCTCAGCCGGGTTCCTCAGGCAGATGTTTATTACGTAACGATCGACTGTGACGGGTTCGATCCGGCTTTGATGCCCGGCAATGGTTCCCCCTCCCCCGGTGGGTTCACGTATCACGAGGTTGTGGACTTCCTCAGAGCACTCGCTTTCGATCGAAAGAACGTGGTTGGAGTGGACTTCGTCGAGGTGAACCCCACGTACGACCCAACGGGGGTAACCCAGCAAACCGCGGCGCGCGTTCTGCTGGACTTCCTGGGGGCCATCTACAAGGTGCGGGAGGGAACGCATGCGACGGGCTGATCAAGTTCCCCTACGCCGTGGTTCTCTCACGTCCGAAGGAAGGGCGGAGGTCGCGTGGATCAAGTGATCCAGGTGTCCGGAGCGATCCTCATCCTGTCCGCCTTCATGTTGGCTCAGATGGGACGGATCTCGGTGGAGTCTCTTCCGTACCTCTACCTGAACGCAGCGGGGGCCGGGACCTTGGCAGTCGATGCGTTTCGAAACGAACAGTGGGGGTTCGTCCTCCTGGAGGGTGTTTGGTTCCTAGTCACCCTCTGGAGCCTCACTCGGGCTTGGAGAGCGAAGACCCCTCACACATCCGACTGAGGGTCCTCTGCGTCGGTGCCCAAGAGAGACTGCTGCCACTGCGCGATGTCGATTACACGCGTCTTGTAGTACGTCTGCATATAGCGAAGTGCGCGCTGATGCTCGGAGAAGTCGGGGGCATCGCAGGCATCCTCCAAAACACTCGTAGCAAACGTCCGTACGAATCCATCCCAAACGGTGTGCTGAACGCAGCAATCGGTCTGGATTCCGATAACGACTATTTCCCTGACGGAAAGTTCCCGTAGGAGTAGATCGAGTTGTGTGCCCGGGAATGCGCTGTAGCGCTTCTTTGGGATGATGAAATCCGACGTCGTGGGCTTCAGTTGATCGATTATCTCGGCGCCTGCCGTGCCCGCAATAGCGTGTTCCCCCCAAACCTTGTATTCCACCGTGGTGGGCATCTCACGTGCTTCAAAATGGTCGTTCGTGTAGATGATCGGGACGTCAGCTTCGCGAGCAACGGCGATCGCGCGCTCACATCCGCCGATGACGCGCTCTTTCTGCGGCGTCGCAGGAAGACTAGGCGGCCTGCCATGAACGAAATCGTTGATCATGTCAACAACAACCAGCGCTTGACTCACGATCGCCTCCCATAAGGCTGGCGGAGATGACTCTCCGCCAGCCCTCACGACGAGATCCTCTAAACGTCTGACGGGTCAAAATCCTCCGGTGCCATGTCGTTCGAAGTTTCGATCGAACCCACATCATCACTCGTGTAGACGGGCGCATCGAAGATGTACAGGATCTTTGGAGGCAGTGGCGTGAGCGCCTCATATGAAGGAAGGTCCACTTCCTCACCGTTCAACGACTTGATGGCGAGCTGTACGCCCAGGCGTCCCGTCAAAACAGGCCGCTCACTCTGAACGTAATCAACGAGGCCTTGCTCCAGAAAATTCAGCGTCTCCTCATTCAACGTTGATACGAGAACATCTGTATCTCCCTCGCGGCCCTCTGCCTCCAGCGCCGCCCCCGCACCTTCACCCAAGGGGGCGGCTACGGCGATAATCGCGTCAATCTGATCCCCTGTGACCAACCAGTCCTCGACCACCTGCTGGGCGACGGCGCGATCCACATCCGTACTCTTTTCGAAGACGACCTCGAGACCGGGGTGGGACTCTGCGATGCGATCTTCGAAGCCCTTGACACGATCCATCGCCCAGTTCGCTCCGGCGGGTCCCGAGAGAACAGCGATCTTCGCATCCGGGTTTTTCTCGGCGACCCAGTCTGCCATGGCCTCGCCCACCGCCGGATCGTAGTTGTTCACGCCGTACGCGACCTTCTCACTGGCCGACATGTTCGCAAGGTTGATAACAACCGTGCCACTGTCGGCCGCTCTGTCGGCGATGGCTGCGGTGCCTTCATAGTCGTTTGGCGCGAAAAGGATCGCGTCAACGTCCAGTTGGATGAGGTCCTCGACTTGCTCTATCTGAGTATCGAGGTTCTCGTAGCCGCCCGCCTCGTACACGGCCTCGATCGTGCATCCTGCTCGTCTCGCCTCATCCGCGGCGCCGTACGCTATCGCTACCCAGAAAGGGTCACGGAAGTGGGGAAGGGCCATCCCGAGCTTGCATTCCCCTTCGGGAGCCGACGGATCCAGATATCCACCTAGATCCGCCTTTGTAGACCCCGCCACCTCGCCGCCACTACTTGGCTCGTCTGCGGAGTCGTCGCCTCCGCCGCACGCACCGGCGACAAGAAGCAGCACCATCGTCGTCAAAACCCATCGCAACAACACACTCTTCCGTTTACTTTGCACCATTCCTCCTTAGATCGATTCCGGCCGCCATCATGGACAAACCAGCGGGGTCCTCCTTCCGCTCATGCGCATTCCTCGGTGATGTTCAGACCTCACGTTCGCACCCGCTTCCTCCAGCCGTCCAACACCACGGCCGTGACGATCACGACACCGATCGCCATCAGCTGGATGTAGGAAGAAACACGTAGGAGATTCAGCCCGTTCGAGAGGATGCTGATGATGATGGCCCCCCACACGACATTTCCCAGCCGGCCCTCTCCACCACCGAGCGCGAAGCCGCCGATGATCACCGCTGCTAGAGCTTCGAGTTCGAGCCCGGTTCCTAGATTTGGCTGCCCTGAATCGACCCGCGACGTTAAGACGGCAGCACCGATCCCCGTTATGACGCCACAAAGGATGTAGGAGATTGCCTTCACTCGTCTAACGGGAATACCTGCGAGGCGCGCGGCTTCGACATTTCCACCCGTTGCATAGAGATGTCGTCCATAGGTGGTCCGATTCAGCACGATCCAACCAATGACGAATACAGCTGTCGCGATGATGAACGGCATCGACAGAGGGCCGATTTCTCCCTCGCCTAGAAACCCAAAGTTATCGTTGAATCCATAGATCGGAACTCCGTCCGATATGTAGAGAGCAAGACCCCGAGCGAAGCTGAGCATTCCTAAGGTCACTACGAACGGAGACACCCCAAAGGTCGAGATGGTGAGTCCGTTGACGACGCCGACACCTCCCGCCGCCACTACCGACATGCCTAGCCCGGCAGCCAACCCCCACGATTGCGTCGCGAGCGCCATCACCACGCTGGCGAGCCCCACTTGCGAACCAATGGAGATGTCGAAGCCTCCGCCGAGGACTGGGAAGGCTTGCGCAAAAGCAAAGACCGCGAGAAGGGCAAACTGCCTTGCAACGTTGACCCCGTTATCGAGGGTAGCGAAGCGCGGCTCTTGAATGGCGAAGAAGACGCACAAGAGAACTGCGGCTAGAGGGATTCCAGCTTGAAGTAGGGCCGCCGAGAGCCTGGTGAATTCCAGCCGTCGCGAGGACGGTTTCGAAGACTTCGAAAGCCCGTCATCCTCCCGTCCAGCTTCCGTTACCTGGTTCGTTTCGGACTCATTCCCCTGCGGCATGCTAAGCACTCCTCGGCACAGGGTCGTCACCGAATGCCAGCTTCGCGATCTTCTCCTCCGACGCTTCCGCTCTGGTCAACCTCGCCACGACCTTTCCCGTCCGCATCACGTAGACGACGTCGCACAAACCGAGTACCTCCTCCAACTCACTTGAGAAGAGGAGGACGCCCGCCTCCTGGTCGACAAGGTCTCGAACGAGCTGATAGATGTGCGATTTGGCGCCAACGTCGACCCCGCGAGTGGGTTCATCGAGCACGAAAAGGCGCGCTCGCGCGGCAATCGCTCTGCCGAGAATCACCTTCTGTTGGTTTCCGCCGCTCAACTCCCGAATGGCGGTGCGCGAGTCGCGGGCGCGAATGTCCAGCTGCTCCTTGATGCTGCCGTAAAGCTCCTCTTCATCCCGGGGCCGAATGAAACCGTTCCGACCGATGATCCGAAGGGCAGACAAGGCCAGATTCGTCCTTACCGAGAGAGCAGGAATCACGCCATCCCGCTGACGGTCTCCAGGTATGTACGCAACACCCAGGCGGACCGTGTCAACAGGTGAATCGATTCGGACGGTCTCGCCAAACAACTCGATAGTGCCTACTGACGCAACTTCAGCACCGACGACCGCTCGTAACAACTCTGATTGACCCGAACCTTCGAGACCAGCAAGGCCGACGATCTC
Organism: Actinomycetota bacterium; assembly: GCA_034665685.1. Classification (GTDB taxonomy): domain Bacteria; phylum Actinomycetota; class CADDZG01; order CADDZG01; family WHSQ01; genus JAUJNU01. The sequence goes on from JAXDJL010000160.1 coordinate 4,376, forward strand.
ACCCTTCCGAACCACCAGGTCGACATCATCGAACGCAGGCGGCCTCGACAGCCCGCGTAGTCGCAGGGCCTCTTGAGGAACCGACCCTGACTTAACCGCTGGGAACCACTCGCTCAGGTCGCGTCCGATCATCATCCGGATGAGGTCCGGGATCTCGACCTCATCCGTTCGCCTGGTAGCGACTAGACAACCATCCCTGAGCACTGTCACTTTGTCCGAGATCTGCTGCACTTCGGCAAGTTTGTGGGTCACGTAAACGACGCCCACACCCTTACCCTTCAATCTCTCGACAACGTCGAAGAGCCGTTCTATCTCTCGGTCATTCAACGACGAAGTCGGCTCGTCAAGGATCAGAAGCCGCATCGACGCAAGGAGCGCCCGCCCTATCTCCACAAGCTGGCGTTGATCAGCGGGCAAATCGCGGACCTTGGTGCTGATGTCAATCTGCGGAGCGATCTCATCCAGGGCGGAACGAGCACGTTTGGCCATTCGGGCTCGATCCGTGAAGAATCGCATTCGGGGATGGTTCAGTTCCTGCCCCAGAAACAGGTTCTCCTCTACAGTTAGCTCCCCCACGAGGGAACCCTCCTGATAGATCGTCGCTACGCCGCTTCTACGCGCTTGCACCGGCGAGTTGAAGCTCATTGCGACGCCGCCCATCAGCAGGTCCCCACCATCGGGCCGAACCGCGCCCGAGAGGATCTTGATAAGCGTCGATTTCCCGGCGCCGTTTTCACCGACTAACGCATGCACCTCACCCCCGTAGAGATCGAGCGAGACCGCGTCCAAGGCAAGGACCCCCGGATAGGCCTTTCTTATGTGACTAGCAGTTAGCAGCGGCCGCTCGTCCAACGCTTTCGTCGGGGTTGTCATCAGGACGGCCTCACTCGCCGACTCTCCAGGAACAACACGCGGCGGCTGTCACGGCGAGAAGAGGGGAACGATCTCTCTGGCAATGAGATCGAGTTGTTTTGGATCGTCGGAGGTCGGCCCCAGCATGAGGTGATCCAATCCGACATCGATGAGATCCTGGATACGAGCCAAAATATCGTCCATCGAGCCCAGGAGATATGACTCTTGCAGGTGCTCGAAGGTTCTATGCGTTCCCATGATCTCCTCGAAGAAAGGACGCTGGACCTCCAGCGCCTTCTCGCGATTCGATGTGTCTACGAGGTAGGTGAACTGACAATGTGAAAAGGTGAACTCCGACCGGTCTTTGCCTGCCTTTTGCAGCCCTTTCTGCACCTGCTGCCAATCGTTTTTCACGAAGTCCTGATTGCCGGCACACCGAGAGATCCAGCCATCGGATCTGACGATCCGATCAAGCACGGGTCGCGCCATGACGGGAACGTCGTGATAGTCGGGATCTGGGATCCGTGAGCCTCCTCCCGCCCATACCTGAGGTAACTTCGGTGGGCGAGGCTCGATCGTGACATCGTCGAATTTGAAGAAGCGTCCTTCGAAAGAAACCTTGTCCTCAGACAGCAATCTAAGGACCGCACTCAGTACCTCGTCCGTCCGCCGTCCTCGTTCAGAGATGTCGTTACCTACGGCCGTGTATTCGTCCGGGAACCACCCAGGCCCGATGCCGAAGACGAATCGCCCGCTCGTGAGGTAATCGAGGGTGGCGATCTCCTTCGCCAACACCACTGGATGCCGCAGTGGTAAGACGAGGATCCCCGTCCCAACCCGGGTACCGGGTACCAGGGCCGCGGCGTAGGTCAGCGTCGTCATGGGCTCCAGCCAGGACACGCCATACAACCCTTCTGCGTGAAGAAGGTGGTCGATAACCCAAAGATCGAGGCCGAGCTCATCGGCGCGAATGGAGAAGTCGCGTACGCTCTGTTTGACTCGATCGTACGAGAGATCCTTATACGTGTACGAGGGAATCCAACACCCAACAGGACGCTCTTCGGCTTTGGTCATGACCCTCGCACGGAGACTTATGGGCTCGAGCGCCCGAATGTCCGAGAGTGTAGTCGCGAGGTCGTTTGATGTCAAGATTCTGAAGAAGAAGAGATTTATCCCGGCGGGCGGATCCCGGGATCGACGCTACTCCTGCAGTACCCCTTCGTTTCTCAGGAGCTTCGTGATCTTGTCGACGCGGTCAAGGAATTCGGGTGTCTTTTGATCATCGAGCTTCCGCGGTCTCGCGAGATCGACGGGCAGGTCAACGAGAACACGACCCGGCCTCGGGGAGAAAACCACAATCCGGTCGGCTAGGAACACGGCCTCAGTGATGCTGTGCGTGACAAAGATCACCGTCTTCTGATCGTTGAGCCACAAGGCCTGTAGGTCGATTCCCATCTGATCGCGTGTCAACGCGTCGAGGGCGGCGAACGGCTCGTCCATCAGCAACAGGGGCGGATCGTGCAGTAACGCCCGGCAGATGGCAACTCTTTGTTTCATACCCCCTGATAGGCCCGAAGGGTATGAGTCCTCGAAGCCCCCAAGCTTTGTCGACTCCATGAGCTCGAGAGCGCGAGCACGCGCCTTCTCCTTGTCCATCCTCCGCACTTCCGCCTGCATCATGATGTTCCGTAATGCAGTCCTCCACTCGAGCAGGGTCGGATCCTGAAAGACGATCCCCAGATCCGTATAGGGACGACGAACCTCATGGTCGCCAAGCCGAACGCGGCCGGTGGTGGGCTTTAGTAAACCGGCGACCGTCAGCAAGAGCGTGCTCTTCCCACACCCGCTCGGACCGAGGAAGACGACGAATTCGCCGGCTGCGATCTCTAGATCGACCTCTTTGAGCGCTTCGACGCGTCTGCCTTCGTTGGTTACGTAGGAATGGCCGACGCCTTGGATAGAGATCGGGACCCCCACAGGTGCTCGCACGTCCGGGGGGACACTCTGGATCTGGCGGCTCATGTGGTCTTGCTCCTCATGTATTCGCTTCCAAGACGCGCTGTCGCGCCTCTCGCGATGAGACTGGCCCCTCCATAGAACACCATCCCCAGCGCCGCGACGACCAGGATGGCGGCGAATGCCAAAGTTGTGTCGCGGTTCCCACTTGCTATGAGCAGGAGGTTCCCGAGGCCCTCAGCCGATCCAACAAACTCTGCGACGAGGGTCCCGACGACGGCGAGCGTGGCTGCCGTCCGGAAGGCCGCAGCGATGTACGGGGCTGCCGAAGGAAACCAGATGTAGCGGACGAGACCGAACGAGCGGCAGCCGATCGAGCGGGCGAGTTGAGAGGTGGTAACGGTGATGCTCTCCACTCCGACGATGGTGGCAAGCGTGAGCGGGAAGAAAGTAACCAGGGTGGTGATGATGAGCTTGGGTGCGGCGCCAAAGCCCAGCCACGCGACGAACAGTGGCGCGAGAGCTACCTTTGGGATGCTCTGGATCGCGACGATCGGCGGCATGAGCACCCGACGTAGCGGCTTGTAACGGGCGATAACGAAGCCCAAGGGCACGCCGAAGGCCACGCTTAGGGCGAGGCCGGTGATCGCTATGAGCCCTGTCGCTTGCGCCTCATTGAAGAGCGCAGAGCGATTCTCGAACATGCTCGCGACGACTGTTTCGGGACTGGGGAGGATGTATTTCGGAATGTCGAATAGGGCAACGACTCCGAACCAGATGAGCCCGACCACAATCGCAGAGACCATCGGAAGCACCAAGCTCATCGATGTTCCGATCGCGCCCGAGCCAAACTGTCGGCCGGCCTCGCTCGCTGCCTGCTGAGACTCTGTTCTCATCAGAACCCCTTCCCTGCACGCGTGCCGCGCAAGAGAAGGAGCTCGGCTACATCGACCGCTCGGACCATGGCCCAGCACATGATCATCAAAGAGATCAACGCGCCGTAGAGAAATCCGCCGTTGAGCTGTCTCGCCGACGTGACGATCATGTACCCAAGACCCTTGTCACTCCCCAGGTATTCGCCCAGTACCGCACCGATCGCCGCGAGTGTCACCCCCAGCCTGATTCCGCTAAGGAACGACGGCAACGCCACCCAGATCCGGAAACTGAAGAAGCGGCGTAGGGGGCCGGCACCCATGCTGGAGGCGAGCAACTGCTGTTCCCGAGTGAATCGCTCCAGGCCCACAACGGTGGCCACCAAGATCGGGAAGAAGGCGATCAGGGAAGCCATCACGATCTTTGGCGTCGCTGAGAAACCCCACCAGATGATGAAGATCGGAGCCAGGGCCTCCTTGGGCGCCGACTGCGCGACGACCATGAGCGGGAAGACGGCCTTCCGCACGATGTCGACCGAGACGATCAATGCGGCCCACGCAACCGCCGCCCCCGTTGCCACCGCAAGGCCCAGCAGGATCTCGGTCGCGGTCACACGAGCGTTGGTTAAGAAAAAGCTTGAGCTCGTGGTCAAAGCGGTCCATACCTCACTTGGTGGGGGGATCAGATATGTGGGGACGTCCCATATCGACGTGGCCGCCCACCAAACGAGGCCCACCAAAGCGATGGTGACCGTGATGACGAGCATGCGGCGCAGAAGGCCGGCGATGATCGCCACCGGCCTCCTGCGCACATCTTGGCCTGATTCGTCGGTTCGAGCAGCGTTGCTACTCGATGAAGTCATTCGTGAAGTATTTCTCTGGTGCCTGTGGATCCTTAAGATCCGCGTATTGCGCGAGTGTGTCGAGCGTGTCCTGCCAGTCTTGCGTGTCCATGTAGCCGATCGGCTTGTCTTTCGTCCGCTCGGTGTGGAGGTTCGCGAGAACCTCCCGCAGAGCGATGGTTGCTTGGTCGGGGTTAACGGTCATCGGGAAGGTATCCACGAGGTTCTGCACTGCAGCTTCTTGATCGTCCTGGCAGAACTCGAACCCACGTTGTACGGCGGCAACGAAACCACGCACCGCATCCGGATTCTCGTCCGCGAACTTCCGGGAAACGATCAAGCCATTGCTCATGGTGACCACGCCGTAATCCGCGTAGTACTGGACCGCGATCTTGCCCGGGGCTTCCGCCTCAACGATCGGGAGGTCGGAGCTCGAATAACCCACGATCGCATCGACGCGCTTCTGTAGGAGGGCGGTCGGTTTCGCAGCGGGGTCAACATTGACGATCTTGACGTCATCCGGGTTCACGTCGTTCGCGCTGAGGTATGCCGGCAGGAGTTGCACCGGCGCCTCGCCGGAGCTCGCACCAACGGTCTTCCCCACAAGATCCTCCGGGCCCTCGATGCCTGACTCGGTCAGCGAGATGAGGACTGACGGATTCCTCTGATAGATGCCGGCGACCATCTCGATGTCGGCACCGTCATCGATCGTGCTTGCAACGACGCCTGCGTCGGAGAATCCGAAGTCATCCGAACCATTGGCGACAAGCGTTGCAGCCGTCCCCGAGCCGGCCCCTTCACGGATCGTCACGTCCAGGCCTTCATCGCGGAAGTACCCGTTGGCCTCGGCCGCGTAATAACAGGTATGCGATCCATCGGCGATCCAATCGAGGCGGTACGTCAGCGGGATCAGTTCGCCAGACCCGGAGTCGCTCGCTGTCGGCGAACCTCCGTCATCGCCACATGCAGCCACGAACAAACTCATTACGACGAGCAGGAGCAGGAGATACCGGTTTGCCTTCACGTGCACTTCCTTCCTAGGAATTCATCGGCGTAAGACCCCACGGTCGTCGCCTCTGCCGGTAGCGCTGTTGTTCTCCTCCTTCTACTCGAGCCTCGAACGAATTTCGTTACTCGTAAACGAGAGGGCCCGGATCGCGCAGGATCTCCATCGTGATGCACTTCATGGCGTTGACCCCACCCTGCATGATTCCGTCGGAGTCGAACGGGATGACTTCGACACCCGCCTTCTCCACCTTGCGCATGGTCTCCTCAGCGCGTTTCGGAAGGATGACCTTTCCCGGTTCAAGCACGACGATGTTCGCGGGTGCGAACTTCTGATCGTCTTCTGGTATCTCGATGATCTCGAACTCGAGATCGCGCAGCCAGCAGTACGTCTCCCACGGGAGGCACTTCGGGTAGACCAGAACCTTCTTGTGATCGAGAGGCGTGATCACCATGTCCGTGTGGAACTCACCGCCGGCCTCGAATGTGTCCATGATCGTGGCCAGGTTCATCACGTGAACCTCTTTGATTCCCGATGCATGGAGTGCGGGGAGGATCTGATCGATCCCTTCTTGGTTGGCGGCGCAAGAGGTCGCAGCCACCCAGACGTCGTCACTCAAGCCCACGAGCATGGGACCAACCTCCATGACCGCGTCGCCGTGGACGGTGTGGAGGATCGGACAACCGATTTTCGTGACGAACTTCTGGAACTCGCGTTCCAGGCCTCGTTTGTATGACGCGTGGCCGAAGCGAGGGATGAGAGCGCCGCCGTTCAGGAACTTCACTTCCTCACACACGAAAAGCTTCCGCATCGGTCCGTGAGCGCCCCAGACATCTTCGAACTCCATCCAGTGGATCTTCACGTCGTTCTCTTCGAGGAGAGCGGCCCACTCCTGGTGATTCCGGATCAGGAGGTCGATGTCGGGCTTGGCCCGGTACCGCAGGAGGAAGAAGTTCGGGTCCTGCGACCACAGCGAGTTGGCCTCATGCTCGCTCGGCGCGACGAGTCCGACCTCGCGCAGCTTGCCGATCCCCGGCGCTCCCCACCGGCGCCCCCAGATGGCCTCGTACTCGTCGAGGTACGAGAACTCTCGAAGCTTGTAGACGTCGGGCGGGCTGCCCTGCTTGTAATCCGGGTATTCCGTTACGTCGAAGTCCTCTATCGACCTGTCAGGTGCCACAGTTACCTCCCTTTCAGGCCCCCCGGACCGCGACCCCCGACGGGGCCGGTCCTCCCGGCAGGAGCGTTAGCTGCAGAAACTCTCTTTACTGAAAGTCTCTCGACGTCAAACTATGGGCGACGCGCATCACTGTCAAGGTGATTGGGGCGAGACATCTGCCGCAAGGCCGATCGGATGCTCCGGAACAGGTGCCAAGAGCACGAGCGCCAACACCGCGCAAGCGGCCGCAACCCCCCCTGAGAGGGCGATCCCACCGGTAGCAAAGATCGGCTGGGCGAGGGCCGCTCCCACCGCCCGCCCCAGGCCCACGGACAGGAAAACTCCGGATAGAACCTTGTCCCGTGCCTGGGACATCTCGCTGATGAAGGGGACCGAGGCGACGAAAGACACCTCGTAGGAGACGATCCAGAGGGTCACAACCCCTAGGCCCCCGAGCACACTCCCTCCAACGAGCGGGAACAAGAGATACATGAACGCACTCGCGGCCACGCCGGCCACCCACATCTTCTTCAGCCCGAAAGAGTCCGAGATGACTGCGACGAGCCCAGCTCCCACGAACTCCGCGACGAGGATCCCCAGGGTGAAGGCGCCGATCCCAGTGATCGAGAGCCCAAGCGATCCCTCGAGCCACTGTCCGTAGACGACGAAGATGACTTCCGCCGCGAGGTTGAAGAGCGCAACGCAGGTCATGACCCGAAGCAGCCGCCCATCGATGGTCAGACGCTCTTTGCCTCGCCCGGTCTCGCTTCCGTCGGGCGGGATGCTTCGAGCGATCCAGATCGCGCCGACGGCGGCCATGGCGGCAACGAGGACGAACGGCGCTCGCCAACCCCCAAGGACGATGAGATACGCAGCCAGGGGCACGATGAGGAGAGAAAGGGACCAGTTCAGCTCACTGATGCCGTAGACCCGACCGCGCTCCTTGTAAGGGACGCGGTCCGCGAACCAAGCCTGCGTGGCCAGGTCGAGGCCGGGACGGGCGATGCCGACGACGATCATCGCGACTGCCGCTACCAGAAAGATGTCGGTCGCCGCAACTACGAGACAGGCCACACCCACGACCGCAACCCCAAGGGACATCACCCTTCGCCGCCCGTAGCGCTCGGCAGCGCTAGCGGAAACCGGCGAGGTCAACGCCCCCAGGTTCCTGACCGCGATCACGCCGGCTATGTGTCCCGGTGTCACATGCAGGCCCCGGGCGATTACGGGGAGGAACGGATAAACCATTCGCAGCGCGGCGCTCGCGGATAAACGAGCGAAGAAGGTGCTGCCGAGAGCGCGGCGGATCTCAGGCTGCATGCGCGAAGCCTAGACGTGGGTTGTCAGCCGGCTAGTTCGCGAAAACGACCATTCCGACCGGCGTTGGGTTGAACCCGTTGCAAGGGTTGCGTTCCTGGGGACAGTTGGACACCCCCGTCACTAGGTCCATCTCGGCCCTGAGGTCGTAGAAATCTCCGGGTGCCGAAGTGGGCTCCTGGATCTGCATCGCCCCGTCATCGGCAACCACAACGTTCATGAACGGGACGAAAGCGTCCGGGATGTCGCGCGTGCCCAGCCCCCATGGCTCGAGAGCCAGCGCGAAGTTGTCGCGGCAGTTGGGTGTGTTGGCCGCTCCATAACGCAGACGATTGAGAGGTTCGCTGCACATCGATCCGTACGAGAAGCTGATGTCGTTCGAGTATTCGGTGATCGTTGCCATCGGGTTGCAGTCGATCGAATAGAGGACGTTCCCCTTCACCAACTCCCGCCTCTTGTTCAGCAACAGGCTGTTGGACATGTTCAGCAGATCGCGCAGATCGTTGGCGTTGTAGAAAACGACGTCGGGTACCTGCTTTCCTTCGAGATCGATGAACCTGAGGGTCTGGCCCCTGTTCAAGTGGATGCCCACGTAGCCCTTGGCAGGGAGAACCCACTTGCTCACCACCGTGCCCGGGATGGGGAACTTGTCGAAGGCTGCGGCGTACGTCTCGAGCTCGCTCATTGGTCTCCTTGGGTCGGCGCCACACCATCTGGCGGATATCTCTACCTTAAGATAGTTGCGAGTCCGCTAGCAAGTCCCTGCCAAATAGCTCGACGTTGAGATATAACTGGGCGGTGCCCCCGACGACCAAGCGGACCAGCGACCCGGCGTGACCCGATGGATCGGACGACCGCTGTCGCGAGTCGAGGACGACGCCCTCATCAGAGGCGCGGGCTCGTACATCGGCGATATCTCAAGACCCGGCGAACGGCACGTCGTATTCGCTAGGAGCTCGGAGGCCCACGCCAAGATCGTTTCCATCGACACCTCCGAGGTTCGTGCTCATCCAGGAGTATTAGCCGTCTTCACGGCAAGCGAGGTCCCGAAAACCCCGATGCCACCGTTCCTGTGGGATCTGCCTCCGGCAGAGCTGATGAGCGGGCTCGAGGTTGAGACTCAGGATCACGATCAACACCTGTTAGCCACCGACCGCGTGCGGTACGTCGGAGAGCCGATTGCGATGATCGTTGCCACCGATCGCTACGTGGCCGAGGACGCGCTCGAAGTACTCGAGATCGAATACGAATCGCTGGAACCAGTCGTAGCTCCCACCGGTGACTCCGGGCCGCTTCTCCACGATGGCTGGAAGAACAACGTGGCCGTCCGGCTCACGGTTAGGAAAGGCGACGCTTCTGGCGTGACCGCATCGGCGGCTCACGTCGTCCGCGACACGTTCGAGATCCAACGGCAGGCGGGTATCCCGCTCGAGGGACGCGGGGCCATCGCCGAATACGATGCCGATAAGAGCGCTCTCACGCTGTGGTCGTCGACCCAGAACGTCCATCCGCTGCAGAAGGCTGTGTCGCGGATCACCGGCGTCCCGGTCGAGCAGATCCGGGTCATCGCGCCGGATGTCGGCGGAGGATTCGGTACCAAAGGGGTTCTGTACCCAGAGGACCTGCTGCTCGCATGGGCCGCGTTGCACTCCGCGTTTCCCCTTAAATGGATCGAAGATCGTGTAGAGCACATGCAGGGCTCGATCCACGCACGCGATCAGAAACATCGGATCGCGCTGGCGTTCGACGCTGATGGACGGATCGTCGCGCTGCAGGACGACTTCGACGTAGACGCGGGCGCGTACAACCCGTTAGGGATCGTCATCCCCTATAACTCGATCACCCACCTGATGGGCGCCTACCGCGTGCCGAACTTCGCCGCGACGGCGACGGTCCACGTCACGAACAAGACGCCCATGGCTCCATACCGGGGAGCCGGCCGCCCCGAAGCGGTCTTCGCGATGGAACGCATCATGCAGCGGGCCGCACGACAGATGGATATCGATCCCATCGAGCTCCGTCTCAGGAACATGGTGACGGCAGAGGAGATGCCGTTCGAGGTCGGGATCCCGTACCGGGATGCCAGACCGATCGTTCTCGACGGCGGGGACTATCCGGGCGCGTTGCGGGAGGCGCATCGCCATCTTGGTGCCACCAAAGGAGAGGCAAAACCCGGGACCGTCGTAGGCACGGGCGTGGCGGCGTACGTCGAGGGAACGGCGATAGGCCCGTTCGAAGGCGCCCGCGTGCGGGTCGAGGCCGATGGTCGTGTGTCGGTTGGCACCGGCGCAGCGTCACAAGGACAGGGCCATCGCACCTCGTTCGCGCAGGTGTGCGCCGAGGTTCTCGGCGTGCGGCCGGATCAGGTCGACGTACTCGGCGGCGACACCGCTGCCATCCGCTACGGGTGGGGAACCGTAGCGAGCCGAAGCGCGGTCACGGCCGGGAACGCAGTCGCACAAGCGGCACGGCAGGTCCGCGAGAAGATCTGCCGCGTCGCGGCGGAGGCTCTGAACGTGGACCAAAGCGAGATCGAGATCGAAGATGGCATCGTCCGGCCCGCACTCGCGCCCGACCGCGCGGTGCCGCTCGCCGACCTCGTCGCCGGACTGCAGCCGGGAACACCACTCTTCAAGGACATCGGAGCCGGCTTGGAAGCAACCGAATATTTCGAGCCCCCGACCGTGACCTGGGCCAGCGGCGTCCACGCCACCCGTGTTCAGGTGGACCTCGGCACGTATGAGGTTCGCGTCCTTGACTACGTCGTGGTCCACGACTGTGGACGGATCATCAACCCGATGATCGTGGACGGCCAGATCCACGGGGGCGTCGCGCAGGGCATCGGTGCCGCCTTCCTGGAAGAGATGATCTACGACTCCGATGGGCAATTGCGAACGGGAACGTTCATGGACTACCTCCTCCCGACCGCCCTCGACGTGCCAAACATCACGACGATCCACCACGAGACCCACTCTCCCGGCAACCCACTTGGTCTCAAAGGGATGGGCGAAGGGGGAGCCATCCCGGCTCCCGCTGCGCTGGCGAACGCAGTCGAAGACGCGTTGTCAGATCACGACATCGTGATCCGGCGCACGCCGATAACTCCGGACTACCTGTACGGGCTATTAACTCAACCGGGTTGAAGGAGCGGAGCACGGCGCTCCGCATCCTCGGCGAGAACGATCCCGATCCGATCACTCCCCCTACGACCGGCGTAACCGAGGGCCATGACGACCGCCGTTAGTAGGGCAACCCCGAACCACTGAGTTGCGCTGAGGGTGGTCCCGAAGACGAAGCGGTTCAAAGTGATCGCGCTGAGTGGGAAGGCGAGCTCGGCGATCGTCGCTGCCGCCGCCGGGGTCCGTCGCAAGCCCGCGTAATAGATGAGCAGCGCGCCCAGGCCCGGGATAAGAGCGAGCAGCAGGAGGGCCCACAGCTCCTTTCCACCCACGGTGCCTAACGCCCCAAATCCCTCCTCGGCCCACAGAACCACGCCCGCGGCCGGCAGGCCTATCGCGAACCGCATTGCGGTGAGCGAGGTGAACGGGATCTTCGTTACGACCAGCCGTCCGAAAACCGTCCCCATCCCCCACAGCGCCGCAGCCCCTATCGCGTATGCCGCTGCGGCGAGGGAATCGAGGTTGTGGACGCCCGGGCTGGGAAACGTGATGAGGTAAGCACCGATCAAAGCCGCCACCAGATACGCACCGTACCGAGCGGTGAGACGCTCCTTCAAGACAACGTATGCGCCCACCAGCGCGAACAGGGGCTGCAGTTTCTGGAGCAGCAGTGGCGATGTCGGGTCTCCGTAAGCGAAGGCCTTCGTGAACAGGATCGTCGCCACGGCCGAGGCTCCCGCGCCCACGACGATCAACGCCGCCCAGTCGCGGCCCTGCAGCTCCTTGAGGAAAGGCCGGGTCCTCCACAGCAGCGGCAGCACGAGCAGGACGAGGATCGCGTGCTCGACGAACACCACTACCGAGGCCGGCAGTTCGAGAGCGAGACCGCGACGGAAGACCGCGTCCGACCCCCACATCGCTGCCGCGATCATTACGAAAAACGCCCCGCCGGCCGGGGCCGCATGAACCTCCCGTCGAGATATCTTCATCTTAAGATTCTATATCCAAAGACAGTTATCCGCCTCCATCAAGAGCCGATAATCGCCTGGGTCATCGAGGTCCGGGAGTTCCTCCCCCAGGGGAAGGTCTTCCACGAGGTGGGGGTAGGCCGCGATCACGTGGCGGGCGCCCTCTTCGCCGGTCTCCGGCAGATGGGACCAGACCTCTCTGGCCAGGAGCACGGGGTGAGACGGGGTTCCAACGCGGAGGCAGCGGACGACCGGCCGATCGGTTTGTCTCCACCGGCCCACAACCGCGTCAATGGTCTGCGGCCGTATCTCCGGCTGATCGCCCAGCAGCACGACGACGGCTGCTGCGTCGCCCGCGGCACTGACGCCGGCTCGAAGGGACGACGCCTGCCCGCGTGCGAACCCCGGGTTCGTGACGATGCGGGACCGGGTCCCGAGCCGGATAGCTCCTGCGATCGACATCGCGTCGTGGCCTAGGACGACGACGATGTCGTCCGCGCACGAGGCCTCCGCCGCGTCGACCACGTGCTGAAGGATCGGCTTCCCCCGCCAAGGAAGTAGCTGTTTCGTTTCGCCCATCCTGGTGGCCAGACCGGCCGCGAGGACCACCACGAAGACAGGACCGCCGCTATCGTCCGTCATACCGAGTCAGACGCGTTGCCGGCGCTTGTGGATCGGCTCCCCCGTCACCGACAAACGACCCCCTTGGGCTCCGTGGCGCACCGCGACTATCTCCGCGGCGATGGACAATGCAACTTCTTCGGGCGTCGAAGACCCGATATCTAGCCCGATGGGGCTCGAGATCCGAGCGAGTTGTTCCTCCGTAACGCCTGCCTCGAGCAGCGCGTCACGTCTCTTCGCATGAGTATCGCGGCTACCCATCGCCCCTATGTAACCGGCGGGGCCGGCAAGAGCCTCGAGCAACACGGGCACATCGAACTTCGGATCATGGGTCAAGACACAGATGACTGTTCTCTCGTCGATCTCGGAATGCGCCAGGAATTCGTGCGGCCACCTCACCACGACCTCGTCCGCCTCGGGGAAGCGCGCGCTGGTGGCAAACGTCGCGCGCGCGTCGCACACGGTCACCCTGTAGCCGAGAAACTTTCCGATACGCGCTACCGCCGCCGCGAAATCGATCGCTCCGAAGACGAACATGTTCGGGCGTGGGGCGAAGGCTTGGAGGAACACGGCGACGTCGTCGGGACGACGTTCTCCCCTCGTTCCATACCTCAGAACCTTGGCATCCCCAATCTGGGCGATGCCCGCGGCATCGTCTGCAACGGCGCGGTCGAGGCCGCTAAATCCCAACGTCCCGCGGATCTCTCTGTCATCGACGAGCGCGACGGCCCCGGCTCCGGGCCCTTCGATCACCGTCGCAAGCACCACGGTCTCCTCATGGTCCAGGGCATCTCTGAGTCCGAGCAGGACCGCAGCATCTGGGGGAGTGATCGGGGTGATCGCTATCCGGATCGTGCCCCCGCACGTGAGGCCAACCTCGAAGGCTTGGTCGTCGGAGATGCCATACGCGGACACCGATGGGGCGCCGGTTGCGATAGCAGAAAGAGCTTCCGCGTATACGGCCGGCTCGACGCAGCCTCCCGAGACCGAACCGGCAACGACCCCATCCGCAGATACGGCGAGGGACGACCCGGGTGCCCGCGGTGCCGAACCGGCGACTGCAACGACGGTGGCGACTGCGACGTCCTTCCCCTGAGCAAGCCAGTCCAGCACGTCATCGAGGATGTCGCGCATCAGGTTCGCCTACCACGTCGAAGAGCATCGAACGGAGTCACCTTGACAACCTATTTCGCCCCGTCGCTCCATCGCGTCACGCTCTCGTCTAAGACCTCGAGGCGAGCTTCGATCAGAGCGGCGGATCCACCGACGGCCGGGAGTGGTGCCCTCATGCCGCCGCTGGGGAGACCACGCCGGTGCATCAGATACTTGATCCCACCCACGTAGGGAACCCCGTCGAGAACGGCCTGCAAGCGGGCGGCAGTCAGCTGCACACGGGTGGCCTGGTCTACCTCTCCCTTCTTCCACAGCTCGTACAAGGCGACGAAAAGCTCGGGGAATGCGCTCGCGAGGGCCGAGACCGACCCGAGCGCGCCCATCAATAGTGCCGGTAAGACGATCAGATTATTGCCGGTATAGACCTCGACCGGGGGGTCGGTGAAGGTGCCGTACCGGGTCACCCGGGCGACCGAGTCGCCGGTGTCTTTGACGCCACGGATGTTCTCGACCTCGCGGACAAGCTCGTGAACCATCTCGAAATCGAGCGAGTAGCCCACTCGTTCGGGGTTGTCGTAGAGATAGACCGGCGCCGAACAAGCGTGTGCAACATCGGTGAAGTGTTGTCGCAAAGCTGCAGGACCGTAAGCGAAATAGAACGGCGAGACGACGGCCACCGCATCTGCGCCCCCCTCAGATGCATGAGCGGCAAGAGCAGCAGCCGTGTGCGTGTCCGGCGCGCCACAGTGCACAGCCAGAGGGACGCGGCCGCCGACCTTCTCGAGGGCAAACTCCGCCGCAGCGCGTCGCTCGTCGGGGCCGAGTAGAAGGCCCTCTCCCGCCGTGCCCAGCACGAACAACCCATGGATCCCCGATGCGATCTGGTGCTCGATCAACTCGCCGAAGGCCCCGTAGTCGATGCTTTGGTTCGGTTGGAACGGGGTTATCAACGAGCACACGATGCCGCCCGCCAGGCCTTTCGGCGCTGTCATCGCCGCGGTAGCCGCCCCTTCAGATCCATCGCGGCACGCACGCGTGCCTGAGCCAGCGAAGTCGCTGCCTCGTGGGTGGTTACGTCGGCCTTTCGGGCCGCCTCGACGACGCTCCGTGCATTCGCCCTCATCTTCTCCGAGATCAACTCGAGGATCGCACCGGCGTCCGGACGGAAGGCTGAATACCGGGCATCCATCGCCACGCCGGCTCCGACAACCGCACCTGCGTTCGCGATGAAGTCGGGGATGACGGTCACACCTCGCTCCTTCAAGCGTTGCTGCGCCGCCACGTTCGTCGGAAGGTTGGCTCCTTCGATCAAGACCTTGCAGGTGAGCTTATCGATGTCGTTCTCGTCGATCACGTCCTGTCGAGCCGCCGGCACCACGACGTCGGCGCTTACGAACAGCTCTTGGCCCAATTCGATCCGTTTTGAGTCCTCGTACTTCTCGACGAGCGAGTCGCCTACCTCCTTGCGGAGGTCGAGCAGCCTCGCCACGTCGAGGCCATTCGGGTCGTGCAGCGCGCCTTCTGCAGTCGAAACGGCGACCACGGTGGCCCCGAGCTCTGCGAATCTCTTTGCTGCCGCGTGCCCAACCGCGCCGAACCCCTGGATCGCAACCGACGACCCCTTGAGCTCGAAACCGTGCACCTCGCAAGCCGTTTCGGCGGCTTCGGCGACGCCGTAGCCGGTCAGTCCCAACTCGTCATAGGGGACGCCGCCCAGCTCGTAGGGACTTCCCACGGCCGCTCCCCTGTCGCCGAGCTCGTCCTGCACGACGGCCGCGTCACGCTCCTCCAAACCCATATCGAGACCCAGCACGTAGTCGTCGGGGATGTGGCGGTGGAGGGCGCGCGCCCATGACCGGAGGATCTCTTCCTTGTTCGGCGCTTTCGGGTCGGCGACGATCCCGCACTTCGCACCCCCGAAGAAGATGTCGACCCCCGCCCATTTCCACGTCATGACCCGCGCCAGTCGCGCTACCTCCCGGATCGAGACGGTGGGACTCATCCGAGTGCCTCCCTTACCCATCCCGCGCGCGGTGTTGTCGATCACCATCACGCCCTTCATGCCGGTGCGCGTATCGGAGACGCAGATGACCTGCTCCGGACCCCACTCGTCCATTAGCTCGAACACTTCACTCACTGGAACCCCCGTTCTGTTGGGCTTATCCGTCTGTGGCGCGAGTCAGGTTCACCGGCTCGCCTTCTGTCACCAAGAAAACGTCCTCCACCCCGATGCAGTGATCGCGGAAAGGCCACTGGAATTCGGCGGCTCCGACCATCCCGGGCTCGAGCGTGCCGGCGGCGCCTAGTTTCAGTCCCACGGTCGCAGGTTCTTGTTTCCCGAGGAGATGTCCGATATCCCTCTTGAAACCATCGGTCAGCGACGGCCCCGGGGGGGCGAAGCCCGCCGAAACGATCTCGTTGCGATGGGGTTCGAGCGCCGCCATCCCCGCTCGGAAAACCTCTTCTCCGGTGACTCCCGGTTTGCAGGAGCCGATCGCATCCGTCACGAGCGTCTGGTGGAGGAGGTCATAGAGCCAGCGACCCTCATCGCTGCCGACGACGGACCGGGTGATATCCGAGACCGCGCGATACATGCCGAACTCGTCGTACAGGAGCAGGCCTGCGTCGATCTTGAGGCTGGTCAGCCCCTTCAAGCTGAAGTCCGTCGCCCGCGCCGGAAGAAGGGAGCGGTTCCCGGCATGGGTGTGCGTGAAGTAGCTCTCCACACGTATCGGAAGTGACTCGTCGGTGATGATCCCGCGGACCGTTTGCCGATACCGGCGGTACGCGTCGAGCTCGGTGACGTCACCACCGCGGTCCAGCACATTGGTCACCAGCTGCAGGGCCGCCATCACACCCCGCAACGTCACATCCGCGGCAACCACGTAGTACGGGACGTCACGCCACGAGCGCCGTTCACGCCACCTGCGAAGAAGATCGGTCGCCGGCCTCGCCGTAGCGAGATCGATCCCGAACCCACGCGCCGCCGCCACGCTCAAGTCGCGCTCTTCGTAACCGATGACACCGATGGTTGCGAACCGAGACGCGTAGTCGGTCTCGCGCCGGTTCTCTGCCGGAGCCAGCCATGGAAGTTCGCGCCGCGACAGAACCTGGACTTCGTCCGAGTCCCTCTCGACTATGGCCCACACGTCGTCCCTCAACGTCCCCATCGGGAAGCCCGTCAGCTCCTGGACGTTCAGCGGAGAGCTTGCCACGAGGACATCGATACCGGCGCCCTCCAACATCTCGTCGAGGGGGCCGAACGAGTCGTCGCTATCGCCGTCGAGGAAAGGCGCCAGGGCGGCCGTGACACCGAGGGCCTCGATCCTTGGGCGCGCATGCCCCACGATCGTTGCGAAACTGCGTGCGAAAGAAGCTGCCACGGCGGGCCGGGTGATCGAGTAGTGATAGCCGGGCACCACGAACAGCGTCGGCTCTTCGGGTCGGAACCCAGCTTCGTTCACCAGCCGGTCGTGTGGTTCGACCGGCATCTTCGAGTCGAGGCGGGCCGAAGGGGCGGCGACGGATTTCGCTGCGGCCACCACATCTTCGACGGCGTCGGTAGGTTCGAGGCTCGCATCAAAAGTGAAATATGGGTTGTGGAACAGGACCCTAACGTCGCTGTTCCACTCGAGCTCAACGTTCGGTCGGTCGATCTCTTTCATGAGCAGCGTCGGGATGCCGTCATTGGGGACATAAACGACCGGGAGCTCGCTCTTGAACCCATCCAGCGAGAGGTGTGCGGGGAGCGACTGGTACCACGCGTCGAAACCGGTGTGTTGGGCGACGACCTCGGGATCCGCGCTGAGATATCCCATCCGTTACTGCGCGGTCCAGCCGCCGTCGACCAGGAGATGATGACCCGTGACGTAAGAAGATTCCTCCGAGGCAAGGAACGTGACGGCGCCCACAACGTCACTCGGCTCGCCGACCCTGCCCAGAGGGGTCCGGTCGAGGACGAACTTCTCGTTCTCCGCCTTGGCGAGCCACTCCTCGTTAAGACTCGTTCGGATGTATGCCGGTCCCACTGCATTGACACGGATCGTCGGGGCCCAGTTGACGGCCAGAACTCGGGTCATGTGGATCAACGCAGCCTTGGATGCGGAATAAGAGACGGACGCCCCTGTCGTGACCTCACCCGCGACTGACGTGATGTTGACGACGTTCCCGCCGGCCCCATCGAGCATCTTTCTTGCGACCGCTTGCGTCAGGAAAAACGCTCCGCGAACGTTTATCTCGAACACCTCGTCCCACGACTCAGGTTCCATCTCCAAGGGGTTCCCGCGCACGATCGTTCCCGCGGCGTTCACCAGCACATTGATAGGTCGCCACTCCCATGCCAAGGCGACCGCAGCCTGGATGGAGGCCAGGTCACGGAGATCTGCGGGCACGCTCAAGAAGTCGGTACCGAGCCCCCGCAGCTCGTTGCCAAGCTCGTCGAGTGCCGACTCGGTCCGCGCGAGACCGACCACGGAGGCCCCTTCCCGGGCAAGACCACGAGCGATCTCTCGACCTATCCCACGGCTCGCGCCGGAGACCAGGACCGTGCGGCCTGCGAGTCTCCCGGACGGCGTCACGCGCTCGTCATGACTAGTTCGGCGCGAAGAGGTCCATCAAGCGCGTTGCTTGGTGCTTGGCGGCAGGTCGAAGGATCGGCAGCTGCACGCCGACATCTCTGAACTCCTGAACCCGCTTCTGAACCTCCTCGGGCGTGCCACTGGCGGTCATGCCCTCGACGTACGAATCCGGCACCGCTTTGATGAGTTCCTCTTTTCCGCCGCGCGCCCAAGCTTCCTCGAACTTGGGGATGTCTTCCTTCTTGATGTACGGCTCGCCGACGCGCATCTTGGGGCCTGCGATGAACGGGAGTTGGATAGGGTCGAGTTTGCTGGCGACCTCCCACTTGATGGCATCGACCGCCTTCTGATGGTCGTCCTCCACCGAGCAATTGATCAACTGGGCAACCTTGAAGTCGGCCCAGTCACGTCCGGAGTCGTCCACCGCCTTGCGAACGATCTTCAACGCGTTGGCGGAGTACTCCGGAGAGCAGATCGCGTTCAACAGCACACCGTCTCCGATCGTGCCGGCGATCTTTAGCCCGGTCGTGCTTGTTGCCGGGATGTACATCGGGATGTACCTACGACGTGGTTCGAAGCCGAGCTTCACGTTGGAGAACTTCACGGTTTCCCCGTCGTAATCGACCTCGCCGCCGGCCAGGATCGCCCTGATCGACTGAATCCAGTCGCGCAAGGTCGCGCCGGGGTTGATCGACTCGAGCCCGTGGCGCTTCGCATGCGTGTTGGTGCACGCCCCCGGTGCAACCATCAGCCGGCCGTCGGCGATCTCATCGAGCGACGCGAAGGTCTGAGCCATGACGAGCGGCGTACGAAGGCGAACTATCTGAGTGCACCCGATCTGCATACGCTTAGTGGAGAGTGCGAACGCCGTAAGAGCGGACACAGAGTCCCTCATCAGCTCGATCGTCTCCGAGAAGAACCCGATCTCGAACCCAGCCTCATCGGCGCGCTTGAACCACTCCGCCATCTCCTTGACATCGGCCGCCGGGTCGTACCCGGCAGCAAACCCGACCCGGTCGTTGTCCATTGACGCAATCACCCCTTCGCAGGCCCTTCCAGGCCCGCACTCGCCTGCCCAAATGTATTTTAACGTTTAGTATCTTGATGTCTAGATACGTCACGGCGACACATCTGTCAAGATGCTCCCCTACAGTGCGAGCGGAGGACACGGTGGCCGAGGACTACGTCGACGAGATCTTGCGGCAGTGGAGCCGCGAACGCCCTGACCTGGATGTATCGCCGATGGGGGTGATCGGGCGACTCTCGCGGCTGACGCGCCATCTCGAAAGGGCGATCGAGGAGACATTCCAGAGCCACGGCCTCGGAGCGGGAGGCTTCGACGTTCTCGCGGCGCTTCGCCGCTCGGGCAAGCCCTATCGTCTCTCTCCCACCGAGCTTTACAACTCTCTCCTGATCTCCTCGGGCGCTATGACGAACCGGATCGACAGGCTCGAGGAACAGGGACATGTGGTGCGCGCCCCGGATGCCCACGATCGTCGAAGCATATCGGTCGCGTTGACGCCGAAGGGGAAGAAGACGATCGATGACGCGGTTCGCGAACACACGGAACGGGAGCACAATCTCTTGGCGAGCCTCAGTTCGCAGGAACAGAAGCAGCTTGCCGGTCTGCTGAGAGAGCTCCTACTGCAGTACGACGGCCAGGGCGTCCGGGAGAAAGCTCCCTCCTAACCCGGGTCCCGGGGTAGCCGTCCCGAAGCTTTCCTCACTGCCGCCACGATGTTCTGGTAACCGGTACACCGACAGACGTTTCCACTGAGACGCTCCCGGATCTCGTCATCCGTTGGATCGGGCTTTTCCCGGAGCAGCTCGGTGATCGTCATCAGAAACCCCGGAGTGCAGAACCCGCACTGGAGGCCGTGCTCCTCCGCGAAGGCCGCCTGAAGCGGGGCGAGCTCGCCGCCGACAGGGGCGAGGCCTTCCACTGTTTCGAGCTGGTGGTCGTGCGCTTGCACAGCGAAGAGCAGACACGACCTGACGCTCCGCCCGTCCATGAGGATCGTGCATGCACCACAAACACCGTGTTCGCACCCGAGATGAGTACCGGTGAGCCGTAACCTGTCCCGCAGGAAGTCGGCCAGGGTCATGCGCGGATCAACGGACTCTCGAACCTCTCGACCGTTGATCCGGAAAGAGATCTCGACGGAGCTCATCGGCCACCATCCTCTGCTCGGTCCACGGCTAGTCGCATCGCGCGCTTCATTATGAGAGCCGCACAATGGCGCCTGAACTCACTCGACCCATGGATATCCCCCGTCGGATCGATCTCGTCTTGGAGAGCTACACCGATCGCGTCCAAGACGTCATCTCCCCCGTCCGAGCCGATCATCATCGCGGCCGCCTCGGAGCGCACCGGAGTCCCACCTACTCCAACAAGCGCCACTCGGGCATCGCTGATCACGCCTCCCGAACGATGCACCACTGCGGCCGATCCGACTATTCCGAAGTCTCCGTGACGTCGCGAGAACTCCTCGAACGCCGACCCTGCCCCTCGCTCGGGGAGAGGAAACCGAATCTCGGTAAGCACCTCCTCGGGCTCGAGAGCAGTTGTGAAATACGACTGGAAGAAGTCAGTAGCCGCGATCGTCCGCCGCCCGCCTGGCCCCGAAGCTTCGAACTCGGCATCCAAAGCCAATGCCAGAGCCGGCCACTCAGCCGCGGGATCGGAATGGGCACAGCTGCCGCCCACCGTTCCTCGATTGCGTATCGCCACATGGCCGAGCACCGACATCGCTTCTCGGATCATCGGAGAGCGGTCCTGCAGGGCCGCATCGAGCTCGATATCGCGGTGGGTGGTCATCGCGCCGATCCGAACGACGTCGTCGCCGTGTCGCACGTACCTCAGCTCGGCGACGCGGCCCAGGTCGACCACGACCGACGGGCGGGCGAGTCGCAATGCCATGAGCGGCACGAGGCTCTGGCCGCCTGCCAACAGCTTGGCTTCGTCACCGTGTTGCTTGAGGAGCGAGACAGCCTCATCGACCGTATCCGGAGCGGCGTAATCGAACGGTGGGGGCTTCACGTTGTTCGGCGACCGAAGATGCGCTTCAAGAACCTAGTGAAAGCCCGGAACAGGGCACCGAGCAGAAGGCGTCCACCCTTGAGCGGAGGGGCGGCCGTGGGGGGAGATTGCATTTGGGGTTGCGAGGCCGGGTCTCCGGCCGACACGCCCGGCTGCGCAGGAACGATCTCGAGCTTGCTCGCTACGCAGCGGGCGAAATCGTCGATCATGCGCGAGGAAACATCTTCGATCATCCCCCTGCCGTACTGCGCGACCGCCCCCGCGAGTTTCAGGTCCGTGCTGATCGATACCCTGGTGCCCTGCTCGTAAGCCTCCAGCACGGACACGACCGTTGCTTGCGCGCTCCCCTTCCCGCGGGTCTCCTTGCCCTTAGCTCGAAGTGACACGCGACGCGACGCGACGTCGCGTTCCTCGAGTTCGACTTCGCCGGCGAACGATAGGCGGATGGGCCCCAACTTGACCGACATCTTGCCCTTCCAGTGGGAGTCATCGACCACCTCTGTTAACTCCGCTCCGGCGACGCAGGGGACGATGCGCTCCACATCGAGGAGCAGCTCCCACGTCTCCTCAGGGGGCGCAGGCACTATGAATTCGTTCTTTATCTCCACCTGGATACGACTCTTTCGTCAGTTCGTCGGGAAGCCGAGGTTGACCGAGCTTCCTTGGGTATCCGGCCACCGTGCAGTCACGGCTTTGGTCCGGGTGTAGAAGTTGATGCCCTCTTTCCCGTGTACATGTGAGTCTCCGAACAACGATTGCTTCCAACCGCCGAAGGAGAAGAAGGCCATGGGAACGGGGATGGGAATATTGATTCCCACCATCCCTACTTCAACCTCGTTCTGGAAGTGACGGGCGGCGGCGCCGTCCGAAGTGAAGATCGCCGTTCCGTTCCCATACTCGTTCTTGTTGATCAGCTGTATGGCCTCAGCGAGTGACTCGACGCGTAGCACGCTGAGGACCGGGCCGAAGATCTCATTGCGATGTATCTCCATCTCTGGGCGAACGTCGTCGAACAACGTTGGGCCCAGCCAGAAACCTTCGGAGCCGGGAGCTGCTGGAACCTCGGGCGACCGGCCGTCCACCACCAGGCGGGCGCCTTCGCCCCGACCGGTCTCGACGAACGCTGCGACGCGATCGCGATGCTCACCGGTAACCAACGGCCCCATGTCCGCCGCTTCGTCCGAGGCCGGCCCAAGCTTGATCTCGCCGATCCGCTGCACCAACCGGTCGATCAGGGGGTCCGCGGCGTCACCGACGGCCACGATCGCGGAGATCGCCATGCAACGTTGCCCGCTCGACCCGTATCCCGCGGAAACAGCAGCATCTGCGGCGAAGTCCAGGTCGGCGTCGGGCATCACGACCATGTGGTTCTTCGCGCCGCCAAGAGCCTGAACGCGCTTCCCGTGCTCGGCAGCCGTCTGATAGATGTGGCGGGCCACGGGGGTAGACCCGACCGAAGATACAGCCGCCACGTCCGGGTGCTCTAGCAAGCGATCGACCGCTACCCGGTCCCCCTGGATCACATTGAAGACTCCTTCGGGAAGCCCCGCTTCGTGGAACCATTCGGCGAGAAGCAGGGCTGCGGAAGGGTCCTTCTCGGACGGCTTTAGGACGAACGTGTTCCCGCATGCGATGGCTATGGGGAACATCCACATCGGAACCATCACCGGGAAGTTGAACGGCGTGATGCCCGCGACTACCCCGACAGGCTGCCGGATCGAATAGGCATCGATCGACCTAGACACGTTCTCGGAGAAGTCGCCCTTCAGGAGATGCGGGATACCACAAGCGAATTCGACAACCTCCTGGCCGCGCGCAACCTCGCCCATCGCGTCGGACAGCACTTTGCCGTGTTCGGAGGAGATGACTCGGGCAAGATCCTTGCCCCGCTCATCCAGGATCCCGCGATACGCGAACAAGATGCGAGTCCGACGGGTCAGCGGGGAATCCCTCCACGAATCGAACGCTCGGGCAGCGGAGTGCACCGCGGCGTCGACTTCGTCGGGCGATGCGAACGCCACCTCGGCCTGAACGGCACCGGTAGCGGGATCGAAGACGGGACCGGACCTGTCGGCGCGCCCGGCCTGGCGTTTCCCATCGATCCAATGAGGGATCAGCACTCTCTCCGTCACGGCGCCTCCTACTCGCGCCTAGTCGCGGCGCATGATTTGTCTTAAGCTCAAACCATATATGAACACGATTCCGAGACTCCTGGGCCCCCTTGGTCAATTTTCGTTACAGCGGTGGTGAGCCGGGTCGGTTGCTGGATCCCCTCCTACACGTACCGAGAACTCTCGTACGAACGGGTCGATAACTCGGTTCGCAACTTCAGCATCAAGTCGAACGATCTAGGGCTGGACCTGTGAGTGATCGACCACCTGCTCCATGCCGATGGCCTCTACGGGGTGTCGTGGCTCGAGCCGGATGGCGACCCTCTGTTCCTCGGTCGATTGGGACGAGTGCACATGAATAAATGTCTAGGAGGGAGCCACGAATGAAAAGCGTTGCCAAGGAGATCATTGCTAAGGACATCGCTCCGCCGGCCTATCAGTACACGCATGGGCTGCGGGTCTCCGGAGCCGACCTCTTGATTCTGTCAGGTCAGCTAGCGGTGGGGACCGATGGCGAATTGGTGGGCGCCGGAGACTTCGCCGCTCAAGCACATCAGGTTTTCCACAACATCGAAGTGGTGCTGAATGCCGGCGATGCATCTTTGGCCGATGTAGTGCGGTTCACCGTTTACCTAGTCCGGCCCGAGGACGGCCCGATATTCTGGGAGGTGAGGGAGCAGGTTTTCGCCAAGACATTCGGGTTGGATCAGCCCTTCCCCACGTCGACGATGATCTACGTGAGCGGCCTCGTGACTCCCGAGTTTCTCATCGAGATCGAAGCGACGGCGGCGGTAGCCCGTAATTGAGAGGTCTCAACCACCCAGGGAATCCAACCCGACACACGCAAAGATCGGTCGCTCGTCCCAGGTCCGCGAGTTGGACGTCTGAAGACGCGCAGCGGTTTAGATATCCGCTCTAGCTCGGGCGACTCGGAAAGCCGTCCCCGCGGCTACCCTTGAGTGATGGGTTGTCTCGCGGCGGTCCTCGTCCTAGCAGCACCGAGATTCGTGATGGTCATTCTCTGGATATTCACGAACTACCTGAGCCGCGCCTACGACAGCTGGCTGCTTCCCCTCATTGGGTTCTTCGTCCTTCCCACGACGACGCTTACCTACGCGATCGCCCAGAACAGCAGCAAGGGCGAGGGCATCCACGGTTTCGGATTCCTCCTCGTGATCCTGGGCGTGCTGTTCGACCTCGGAATCTGGGGCAGCGGGCGCGGCGCCTTCTCGACGCGCAAGGTCTAGCAGATCTCCCAAGAGCCTTCTGAACGCCGGCAGGGGCCTCCGATTCAGCGGACTCATAGTCCGCGGCTTTCAAAGTGTTTTTGGAAAACCTCTTCATTTCTTGCTAGTCACCCACGCCGGGCGGCAGATGGAATCCTCCGCCGTTCCCGTCACGGCGTGGGGTTCCATATCTGCAGATGCCACCTCGCCAACTAAGGCGCCGGCGCCCAGTCGGGCGTTTCATCCGTGTAATCGTTCGTAGTGAGACGGCGCACTCCAGTGGCCTGCCCCGTACTGCCGAGATCAGCACTGTAGATCTCGCAGGTAGAGGTCACCGGCCCGCCTGTTGTAGCCGGAGCGCACCCCGTCCATACGATCTTCAACCCGTCTGGGGACCAGCTTCCCAACCACTCGGACGTTCGCCCATCGTCGGAAAAGTCAGTGGTACCCGCACCACTGTTGGTGACAACGGCGGTGGCGGGCGTCTCGCTCTTTTCTCCTGTCGCTGGCATCCGGTAGAGGTCCCATTGGTCATCGATCTTGCGCGCAAACAAGATGCTCTGCCCATCTGGTGACCAATCCGGGTGTGCGTCGACACCGGAGTACCCCGGCGTTAGGTTGCGCCAGTCCTCGGGAGGCACCACTCCGTTTGAGTGCGGCAATGTGAAGATCGCTTGGTCGCCGGTCGAGTTCGACTGGAACGCGACGGTCCCGTCGACTGAAACCGAGGGTGCGCTCTCGTTGCCGGCCGCTGCCGTTAGTCGTGTCTCGAGCCGGCTTGAGAAGGTGTACTTGTAAAGGTCGGTGGTCCCGTTCGTCGTTCGCGTGAACAGGAGATAGCTCCCGTCGGGGGACCATGCGCCCGGCAGCTCTGTGGCAGAGTTGGTCGTGATGCGCGTGACGATTCCGGTGCTGAAGTCTTTGACATAAACGTCCTGGTTCCCACCCCGCGTACTCATGAAGGCCAGTTTCAGGCCGTCACGGGACCACCTCGGACTCCAGTCCGTTAATGAGGTGTTGATGCTGGTGCTCTCAGCCTTCTTGCTCTTAGCTACAGGGCTCGCTAGTCGCTGGTTGGTTCCGTCTGCGTTCATCAGCCAGATGTCTTGTCCGTTGAGCGTGCGAGCGAAAGCGATCGTCCCATTGGAGGGCCCCGTCGCAAACGCCTGCCCGCTC
The DNA here is from genome assembly GCA_034665685.1 of Actinomycetota bacterium. Classification (GTDB taxonomy): domain Bacteria; phylum Actinomycetota; class CADDZG01; order CADDZG01; family WHSQ01; genus JAUJNU01. Next base: position 30,331 of record JAXDJL010000160.1, read on the forward strand.
GACATCGCCAGCGCTCCCGTAACCAACAAGCTCAACCCAGCTACTTTCCTGGAACGATTACCCATTGCAGCTTCCCCCCAAGTCGCAGTCGTTTCCACTACGTTACGAATATCCGCTTCTTGAGGGAATAGTCCGTATGAGCCCTTTCGACGTCCGGTAATGACCATTTAGGAAGTGCTCTGAGGTCAGTGGGGACGGGACGTTATGCCCCTCACCCAATCAGCATCCAGGTGAGGGCAGCAACATCCCGTCGCGGGTCGAGCTGAGGACGAGCCCTCGACTGAACAATCAGCTCCTGGGTTCACAATTCCCTTCGCTAGCTCCCCAACACTTGAAGTCCGAAGTGACCCGAAGGGGCTATTGCTCCCATCCGCCCCATTTGATCAACTGGCCACACACCGACGCTCTTTGAGGGGGAGGCTTGCAAAGATTCAGGTCGTCGCCAGCGGCCGCGATCGCAGGCGTGCTCTGCGTCGGGGCATTACTCGCCCCAGGGTCCGCTGCAGCAACGACGGATAGCTCGGGGACCCGCGCCAGCGTACCGGGCGAACTTTCGATGGTCGTGATCAACGCTCGTCAGCAGCAGCTCGACGTGGACGACGTGAGACTGGGCTCGCTGGTCTCACAGATTCGCGCCAGAGCAGTCGACCCCAACGACGGCCGGGCCATTGCGCCGGACGTCCTCGTGTTGAACGAG
>JAXDJL010000161.1:0-6074 GCA_034665685.1 Actinomycetota bacterium
GATACGGGGTCGTCGGATAGGGGAGGCCCGTCCCGAGTGGGAGGTGTTCAGTGCCGTGGCCCGGCGCGTACGTCCCGACGTCGGCGGCCTCGGGTGGTCCGGGACTCCCGCGATCAGGGACGAGATCGCCACGGTCGTTCCCCTGTACGACGGGATCCAGAACCTCAAGGAAGCGGGCGATCAGTTCCAGTACGGGGGGCCGATGTTGTGTGACGGCTGGAAGTTCCATACCGAGGACGGCAAGGCGCACTTCTCCGTCGTTCCCCTGCCCCCACGCGCCGTTCCGCCGGGCTCCTACCTCGTGTCAACTCGACGCGGGAAGCAGTTCAACAGCATGGTGCAGAAGAAGAAGGACCCTCTCACCGGACTGTCGCGCGAGGCCGTCCTGATGAACGCGGGTGACGCGGCGGAGGAAGGGCTGCAGGGCGGTGACGAAGTCGTTCTCGTTAGCGAACACGGTTCGTTGACCGGTCGTGTGTCGATCGCGACGATGGCGCCCGGGAACCTCCAAGTCCACTGGCCGGAGGCTCAGGTCCTGATCGACCGCACGCGTCGCTCTCCCGAGGCCGGCATCCCCGATTACAACGCGGTCGTGAGGATAGAGAAGGCCGCTGCCCGATCCGATGCAGTCATCCCATGACTGACCGTCCCCGGAGCGAGACCACCGCTCGCGTGAGCGTCTTCGACGGCACCAACCTCATCGTGCGCAAGGACCACCTGGCGACCGAGGAGCCCCTCGAGATCAGGATCGTGCTCGCTCACGAGAGCCGGACCGTGGCCGTGACCATGCGAACCCCCGGGTCCGACTTCGAACTTGCGTCGGGGTTCCTCTTCTCGGAAGGCGTAGTGCAGCGCGGCGAACAGATAGTTCGCATCACCTACTGCAGGGACGAAGACCTGCCCCTCGAGCAGCTTTACAACATCGTGATCGTCGAGCTGGACCCTTCGCTCCGCCCGGACCTCACTCCTCTCCAACGCCATTTCCAGACATCGAGTGCTTGTGGCGTTTGCGGGAAGGCGAACCTGGAGGCGATATCTCTGCGAGGCATCGAGAAGATGGGTGACGGACCCAGGGTCACGCCCGAGGTGGTCGCGGCGCTGCCGGATCGGTTGCGAGAAGCGCAGCGGGTGTTCAAGTCAACGGGCGGGCTGCACGCGGCGGCGCTGTTCACCGAAGAAGGAGAGCTCGTGGCGACGCGCGAGGATGTTGGGAGACACAACGCGGTCGACAAGCTCGTCGGATGGGCTCTCCTGAACGGTCGCATGCCCCTCGACCGGTACATCTTGATGGTCAGCGGCAGGAGCAGTTTCGAGATAGCTCAGAAGGCTGCCGTCGCCCGAACCCCGATCGTTTGCTCGGTTTCGGCTCCCAGCAGTCTTGCCGTCGACGTCGCAAACGAGTTCGGGATGACGCTCGTGGGGTTCCTGCGCGACGGACGCTTCAACGTGTACGCGGGCGTCGAGAGGATCGCGGTCCCCGTCGAGGGTTAGCGAGCCCCCTCAGCGGGGGGGTGCCTTCACCCGGCCGGGGGGTTCTTTTTCGCGTTCTCGGTCCCACACTTGAGCCATGGGGGGAAATCGCGAGACAAAGGCGTCCGCTGCGAAGTGGGCGGCTCGGCCGGTCGCGAGCCGCGTCGTCTCGGGCGTCGCCGCCGTATCGCCGGTGCTGTGCGGCGTCGTTGGAGCGCTGTTGGTCGCGAAGCTGTTGCCGTCGCCGACGACGGTCGGCGCTTCGATCATGTGGTGGTCGATCCTCGCGGCAGGAACGATCCTCCCCGTCATCGTTTGCGCGAAGTTCGCTCGCCGCCTCCTCCCGCTGGCACTGCTCCTCGAGCTGACGATGCTCTTCCCGGACGAGGCTCCTTCGCGTCTTTCGATCGCGCGCCAGGCGGGACGTACCCGCGATCTAAAGAAGCGAGTGGCGGAGCTTCATGAGCTGGGCGAGGAGGGCGAGAGCACAAGGGTCGCCGAGGCCGTTCTGGAGCTCATCGCTCACCTGGGAACGCACGATCGGCGAACGCGGGGCCACTCCGAGAAGGTACGCGCGCTCACCGACATGCTTGCCGAGGAATATGGACTGTCTCCCGAAGATCGCGACAAGCTCCGCTGGGGTGCTCTGTTGCACGACATCGGAAAGCTCACCGTTGCGCCCGTGATCCTCAACAAGCCCGGGCTCCCGGACGAAGCTGAATGGGCCACCCTCAAGAGGCACCCCGCGGAGGGAGCGCGCATCGCGGAGCCGTTGTGGGCGTGGCTCGGCAGTTGGATGGGCGCCATCGCCCAACATCACGAGAAGTTCGACGGGACCGGCTATCCGTACGGTCTTGCTGGCAGAGAGATCTCGCTGGGTGGGCGGATAGTTGCCGTGGCCGACTCCTACGAGACGATGACCGCAACCCGTCCCTACAAGAAGCCGATGAGCGTCGGGGAGGCGCGCGCCGAGCTCGTCAGATCGGCAGGCAGCCATTTCGACCCCGTCGTGGTGCGCAAGTTCCTCGCGATCTCCTCGAGACGTCTCTGGGTCGCAGCGGGCCTAGCGGCACTACTCGCGCAGCTCCCCGTCCTGGGCGGGCTGTGGACTCGGGGCTTCGTGACCCGAGTCGGCCGGAACGTCGTATCGGCCGCGTCCGCAGCCGCCGTGGTCGCCGCGTTGGGGGTGGGAGGGTTCATCGGCGGGACGCAGGTGACCCGTACCCCGAACGGAAGCAGCGTTGCGGAGTCCTCGGGGAACTCCCCCAATCCCATACAGGCTGCGACGATCGAGCTCCTCCGAGGGTGGCGAGCCGGCCCCCATGGCCGCCCCGGTCTATCCGCGGCCGCGATCGCGGGGGGCGCGACGTCAAGACGGGCGGGAGCGATCGGATCTCCGCCGGCCCCGAGCGACGGAAGCGGCGAGCCGCCGAGCCAGGACCCATCGAACGATCCACCAGCCGAACCGCAGCAGCCGCAGGATCCGGACTCGGAACCTTTCGTGGCGCATGCCGAGATAACGGGCGCGAATCCTCTTTCCCGACAGATCGCCGGCGTGACGCAGACAGACTTCGAGACCGAGTGCCGGGTCCCGCTGTCGCAGGGCCTCGACGGCTGGGTGTTCGGCCTTCCGACCGACGTGTCCGCGGGCGGAGGTACGGCCGTCGTTAGCGGTAACAACTCAGCGGGGGACCACGACCTCGATCTCTTCTTCTATTCCGATTCATGCAGACCCCTTGGGAGCCTCGCGGACCCAGGTTCGGACGAGAGCGGCGCCCTGCCGCAAGGGACCGCCTACGTGGTGGTCAACGAGGCCTCCAATCCAGGAACGGCCGTGACGTTGACGATCGCGGCGGCCGACTGAGGGCCTTTCGCTTCTGCTAGGCCCGGTTCTCCTGCCCGGTATGCCCGTCTATGTGGGCGTTCGGGCCCAAAGTCGTCGAGAAATTTCTCTCTACCGGGGCGGAATCAGAGACTCCCACGTCGAACTTCACCCTCAACGAGCGAGCGCCCTTGAAGGGGGCCGCCGACCTGAGACGACTAAGTCAAGGAGAGTGGGATGGGCAAGGGGAACACGGCACGAACGATCTTCATCTCTTTCATGGTGGGGATGCTGTCGATCGGAGCGGCATGGGCGGGAGCAGTTCTGGCCCCGGCCCCCGATGAAGCAAGCGCCAAGGGGAAGCCCACCACGACAACCCTCGCCCCCACAACCACGACGGCACCGACCACCACGACCACGACCCCGCCGCCTCCGATCCCGCCACTGGGCCAGGGTTCGGTCCTTGCCGGCGCGTCGAAGATCTCGATCGAGCCCCGCCCCGGCGACTACGGCGGCACGTGGGAGCGGGACTTCGACAAGTGCGCGCCATCGCAGTCTTACCTCGAGGACCAGCCGAACCGGGTCGAGGACCACCTGGCCGTCGCGGGCACCCCGTGGCCCGAGAACCCGAACTGCCTCTACATGGGTGGTTTCAGCATCGGACCCGTCAATCCGATCGTTAACTGGGACCAGGAGTACGGACTCTGGGTCCGGTCGGCGGTTATCGGAGACGGTGCCGACACGATGGTGCTCACGATCATCGACGGCGAGGGCTGGTTCTGGGACTACGACAAGAAGTGCTCCGGGCTGGACGCTACGGATCAGTGTGGTTCCAAGCAGATCGCCGAGAACGTCGGCGCCGAGCTCGGCATCCCGGCAGAGAACTTCGTGATCGCGGCAACTCACGCACACTCTTCTCCCGACTTCATCGGGGGTTGGGGCTTCGTTCCCGATTGGTACATGAACCAGGTGCGCGACTCGGTCGAGGACAGCATCCGGCAGGCGTACGCCAATCGGACGGAAGCCATCCTGGAGGTGGGTGAGGAAGACGCCCGGCCGTACAACAGCGAGCGGCGCGACACGTACCGATCCGCCGAGGAGCAGCAGGTGACTTGGCTGCGCGCTCGCACCGCCGGCACGAACACCCCGGAAACCATCATGACGATAGGAGCCTTCGCGGCTCACCCCACGACCAAGGGAACGAACGACGGTACGGCTCACCCCGACTGGGTCGGAGTATTCGAGAAGAGGCTCGAGGACCGCTTCGGCGGCATCGGTCTCCACTTCATGACCGGTCTCGGCAACATGTCGACGAGCGGTGGCACCTCGATGGGAGAGAGGCTGGCGAACATCATCCCCACGCCCGGCGGTGGGACCACGATCAAGGACAACACCGATGTGCGGGTTGACCAAACTTCGTGGGCGCAGCCGGCGACCAACGTGCCGCTGACCGGCCTCGGTTTCCCCGGGTTCTTCGACAGGCAGTTCAACGAAGCCCCCGCAGAGGTCCGAACGGGCAAGAGTCCCGATACCGCTCCCTGTGAGTCGGCGTCGCCGGTGTCTGTGTCGGTGTCGGCGACGGGAGCTCGGATCGGCGATCAGTTCGCTCTAAGCGCTTCTCCCGGGGAGGTCTTCTCGAACTTCACGAACACGGTCAAGGACAAGTCCGGAGCTCTCGTCACGATGCCGCTCGGGCAAGCTAACGACGCCCTCGGCTACATGCCGCAGAACTTCGAGATCAGCCCGGTGGGGCAGCAGGGCCTCGGTTTCGTGGCCGGCGGAGTCCTCATCGTGAACTACGAAGACTCCTACGCGATCGACCGCTGCTACGGCGACATGGCGCTAGAGACGACGCTCGGCCTCCTCGCCGGTATCCGCTAAGCACACAGCTCTCTCGCTCTGGGGTTCCGTCCTTCGGGACGGGACCCCTCAGCGCGAGACGCATAATCTGCACGTAACAACACACCGACCGACCGAACAGGTCTCGCCCGTGGTCAAGCGAGTGAACCTTCACAGAGCGATGATGTCGCGCGTCGCCGCCGTCGTGCTCCTTGGGGGAACCGCATGCACCGGCTCCGATCGAGAGCCCGCCATCGCCCACCCATCGACGACGACGACCGAAAGGACGACGGTCGAAGGGACGGGAGCCCTGTCTTTCGGCTTCGGCCGCGTGCCGGAGGGGTCCGTAGAGATCTGCCCCGAAGGACCCTTTGCAGACCGCGACCTCGTCGCTGCGAAGAAAGCCACCGCCGACCTCTTGCGAGCAGCCAATGCCGGGGGCCGTCCGGACACGCAAGCGATGTGGGACCTGATGGATGTGACTTTGCAGGAGGCGCACGGCTCCTATGGGGAGTTCGTCGCCCGCGTGGATGCCGTCAGGTTCGATGCCAACGACGTCTATGCGGAGTGGAGAACGAGCGATCGGGCGTATACGGACGACAAGATCCTCTTGGTCGGCGACCTGATCTCACTCCGATGCGGCGAGGAGACTAGGTCCCGGGTCGTGCAAACAGAGATGTATTTCCCCGACTTTGAAGGCGTTTCAGGTGGCGCGGGTCAGCTCCAATGGCTGAGTCGTCCCGACGGACCCCGCCTGTGGTTTATCTACTGAACCGGACGCCTTGCTCTTCCAGCACCTTTTCTAGGAGCGTGGGCCGATCCGACATGATTCCATCGACGCCGATCTCGATCAGCCACTCCATCTCCGAACGGGAGTTGATCGTCCACACGTGAACGGCCAGGCCGTTGTCGTGCGCCTCCTTCACGAACTCCTCGGTGACCA
>JAXDJL010000162.1:0-4702 GCA_034665685.1 Actinomycetota bacterium
CGTGTGCAGCTAGATGGAACCCGAGGGTCACCGGCTGCGCTCGCTGCAGGTGGGTGTAACCCGGCACGATTGTGCCCGCGTGCTCTTCGGCGAGGTCCGCCATCACCCCAACCAGCGCGCTCGCCCCGGCGGCAAGACCTTCGGCGGTCTCCTTGCACCACAGTCGGAGGTCTGTAGCGACGAGATCGTTGCGGCTCCTTCCCGCATGGATGCGGCGTCCCAGATCTCCCAGCTTCTCGGTCAGCCACCGCTCGACCAGCGAGTGCACGTCCTCGTCGTCGGGGCCGGGCGCGACCGTCCCATTCGTCCAGCCCTCGAGAAGCGAATCGAGTGTTCCGTCGATGGCATCCAGGTCTCCCGGCGCGAGCAGTCCGGCCGCGACGAGGGATCGGGCATGCGCCTTGGTTACCGCGACGTCCTGCTCGATGAGGCGCACGTCGACGCCGATGCTGGTCGTGAAGTCCATCATCGAAGCATCGGGGCCGGAGCTGAAGCGGCCCCCCCACACCACCTTCTTCATGGGGTGCGGTGCACCGTCGACCAACGCTTAGCCGGGAGTCCCCACAGAGACATGAAACCGGGAGACGCCGATTGGTCGAAACCGTCGTCGGACTCGTACGTCGCGGCCGCTTCGTCGTAAAGAGCGTTCGGAGAGCGGCGACCGATGATGGCCGCTCCTCCGGATCCGACCCGCACCCGCACGTCACCGGTCACGTGGTCCGAAGTCGTACCGGCGAACGCTTCGATCGCGTCGCGCAGCGGAGAGAACCAGAGGCCCTCGTATGCGAGGTCCGCCCACTGCGAATCGAGGTGTCGCTTCTGTCGGAGGAAACGTCCGTCGAGCGTCAGGCTCTCGAGATCCGCGTGCGCCTTGATCAGAGTGAGGGCTGCCGGTGCTTCGTACACCTCTCGCGACTTGAAGCCGACCACGCGGTCCTCGACCATGTCGATGCGTCCGAAGCCACAAGAACCCGCAATCTTCCCGACCGCCTCGATCAGATTGATCGGGTCCAGATACTCACCGTTGACCGCTACCGGGACGCCCTTGTCGAAGGTGACCTCGAGGTCCTGAGAAGGGGCGGCATCCGCGGGTGACACCGTCAGCGCGTAAGCATCCTCGGGGCAAGAAGCCCAGGGGTCCTCGAGCACGCCGCACTCGATGCTTCGTCCCCACAGGTTCTCGTCGATCGAGTAGGGAGACTTCTTCGTCGTGGTTATCGGAAGGTTACGCTCGACGGCGTAAGAGATCGTGTCGCCGCGCGTCATGTCCCAGTCCCTCACCGGAGCCATAACCCTCAGGTCCGGGGCAAGCGCGCCGAGCGAGACCTCGAAACGCACCTGATCGTTGCCCTTGCCGGTGCACCCGTGCGCCACGGCATCGGCGCCCGTCTCGCGAGCTACGTCCACGAGGACCTCCGCGATGAGGGGACGCGACAAGGCGGAGACCAGCGGGTAGAGGCCCTGGTAGAGGGCGTTCATCTTGAGCGCCGGCCACACGAACCGCTCCACGTAATCGGTTCGTGCATCCACGAGTCGGGCCTCGATCGCACCCAGCTCGTAGGCGCGATCGATCGCGCTCGAGAGCTCGCCCGGTTGACCCACATCGACGGCTACCGCGACCACCTCGTGCCCCTGCTCCTTGAGCCAGGGGATCGCAACGGAGGTATCGAGCCCCCCGGAATAAGCAAGCACTACACGACTCACGCTCCCACCTCCATGGTTTCGTTCGATCCATCGGTTTCCAGCCAGCTGCTCGCCAGCTTCGTTGCACTCTTTGCTGAGGGGGCCGCGACGAACACGGTGTCGTCACCGGCGATGGTTCCTACGACATCTTCGATGCCGGCCAGGTCGAGGGCGCGTCCCACGGCGCTCGCGTAACCCGGCACGGTCTTCAACACCACGATCGAAGCCGCCGGCAAGACATCTATGACGAATTGCGTCAACACTCCTTCGAAGTTCTTCTTGCCGATATCGAGACCTCCTACCCCCAGGGCATCGTCGGGCAGTCTGTAGCCCACGCCCGTGGGGGTACGGAGCTTCAGAGCGCCGATCTCCTTGAGGTCGCGCGAGACCGTCCCCTGCGTCACCGAGTGTCCGGCGTCGTTCAGGCGAGACACGATCTCTTCCTGGCTGGCCGTGCGCCCGACTTGCAAGATGCGCAGCAGATCCCTACGCCGCTCGGACTTCATCCCAAACCTCCTCGAGCTCCGTTAGCGCCTTCTCGATGTCTTCGTCGGTGATCACGAGCGGGGGCGTCAGCCGCACCACGCGATCGGTTGCGTTGTTCACCAGGACCCCATGAGCGAGAGCGCGCTCACAGATCGCTTGCGCCACGGGCTCCCGGAACTCGATACCGATCATGAGGCCAGCGCCGCGGACCTCCGCGGCGTCGCCGAAGATGTGCTCGAGCTCTTTCTGGAGCCGCTCGCCCAGATAGTGAGCCCGCTCGAGCAAGCCCTCGTCTTCGATCACTCGCAGCACCGCGAGCGCGGCGGCGCACTGAACCGGCCCTCCACCGAAGGTGCTTCCGTGATCGCCCGGCTCGAATGCTTCCGCCACCTCGGGAGTTGCGAGACAGGCTCCGATCGGAAGGCCACCTCCGAGTCCCTTGGCGAGGCACATGATGTCCGGCGTTATCCGAAGGTGTTCGTGCGCGAACCAACGACCGGTCCGGGCGATCCCCGTCTGTACCTCGTCCAGGATGAGGAGAGCTTCGAACGAGTCGCACATGCGCCGGACGAAACCGAAATAGCCCTCCGGAGGCACGACCACACCGTTCTCTCCCTGGATCGGCTCGAGAATCACCGCCGCAACTTTCTCGGTCATCGCCTCGGACAGAGCGTGGTGGTCCCCGAACGGGACGTGCACGAAGCCTCCCGGGAGCGGTGCGAAGGGGGCCTGCTTCGCGGGCTGACCGGTCGCCGCGAGCGCACCGTAGGTCCGGCCGTGAAAGCCGCCGTTCGTGGAGATGATGCCCGTTGCGGAGCCCTCTTTCGTTTTTCCCGACCAGCGGCGGGCAAGTTTCAGCGCGCACTCGACGGCCTCCGCACCCGAGTTGCAGAAGAACGATCGCATCCCACCCGAGAGAGCGGCAAGTCGTTCGGCGAGCTCTTGCTGGGGGCCGGTGGAGTAGATGTTCGAAACGTGGATGAGCCGGCTCGCCTGGTCTGCGATCGCCTCTGCAACGGCGGGATGAGCATGACCCACGCTGGCGACCGCGATCCCCGCCAGCATGTCCACGTACTCGCGCCCGTTGCTGTCGACCAAGCGCGCCCCGCTCCCGGACACGAACTCAACCGGCAATCGCCGGTATGTCTGCATCATGTAGTCCGTCATGCCAGCACCTGAGTTCCGATCCCGTCGGGCGTGAAGATCTCGAGCAACAGCGCGTGCGGTACGCGTCCATCGAGGATGTGAACCTTCGCCACCCCGCCGTCGAGCGCCTTCAGAGCCGATTCAGCCTTAGGACGCATGCCGGTTCCGAAGGTGGGCAGCATCGAGGAGAGGTCGTCGCGCTTGATCTCCGACATGAGGGACCCGCTGTCGCCGAGGTCCCGGTAGAGACCTTCGACGTTCGTCAGGTAGACGAGCTTCGCGGCTCCGAGCTCGGCGGCCATCGCGCCGGCGACCGCGTCCGCGTTCACGTTGAGGGGGCCGCCGTCGACGCCCGACGCGACCGAAGCAACCACAGGCGTGTGTCCCGCATCGAGCAAGGTATTGATCACACGCGGTTTGACCCGAACCACCCGGCCCACCGATCCGAGATCTTCTCCCCCTTCGCCCGTCGCCTTCTCGGCTTCGATCAGTCCTCCGTCGATGCCGGAAAGGCCGACCGCGTCCAGCCCGGTGCCCTGCAGTCTGGCCACGAGCTCGACGTTGATGGAGCCCACGAGCACCCGGCTCACTATCTCCATGGCCGCTTCGTCCGTGACACGCAGGCCCCCGACGAAGCGCGGCTCGAGACCCGCGTCTTCCATCGCTTTGCTCACCTGGGGGCCGCCGCCGTGGATCACGACGACACGGAGGCCGACGAGCGTCAAGAGGGCCATGTCGTCCGCGACGACCGCCGCCAGTTGAGGGTCGTCGAGCGCGGCTCCGCCGATCTTCACCACGACCGTCTCGCCCCGGTAGCGGCGGATGTAGGGCAACGCCTCTATCAGCACGCGCGCCTTCTCGCCCGCCTCACCGATCGGACTCACGAGAGTCCTCCGGCATTGAGCGTTACGTACTCGGGCGACAGGTCCGTCGTCAGTACCTCGGCCGCTCCCGGGCCGTCGCCGACTTGGCAGGACACCTCGTAAGAGCGCGCCTGCATGATTGCCGCCGCGGCGGCCATGTCGCCGCACGGGTTCCCGTCCGCGAACAACACCTCGTCTCCGATCGCGAGACGGACCGAGGAGAGATCGAGCGACCGGTCCGCAACGCCGAGCGCGGACAGGATGCGTCCCCAGTTGGGGTCCCCCCCGTAAACCGCCGAGCGCCAGAGCACCGATGAGGCGACGGCCTTGCCGAGATCGACCGCCGCTTCCTCGTCGACGGCTCCGGTGACGCGCAGGCGCACCACCTTCGTTCCCCCCTCGGCGTCGAACATCATCTGCTCGGCCAGGTCCGCACAGACCTCCTCGAGGGATGACTCGAACTTGACCGGCTCCACGTCCTCGCGGCCCGAAGCGAGGACGAAGACGGAATCGTTCGTGCTCTC
>JAXDJL010000163.1:0-3726 GCA_034665685.1 Actinomycetota bacterium
AGAAGACGGTCCGCAGGGCGACGGTGTCGATGCTGACGAGGTATTGAACGAAGTAGGCAGCGACCGCTCCGAAGAAGGCGCCGGCCAGTACCTGGTCGTCCCCCAGCTCGAGGCCTCTCTTGAGCCCCCACCCGACGGCCACAAGGAAGCCTGCTCCCCCCAGCGCCCCGGCGCACGCGAAGAACCACAGGGCGACGTTGTGGGGCTGGTCGGTGAAGTCGAACCCACCGACGCCCGCCGCCTCCTCGCGCGACCGGTGAAGCGTCCCCTCCAGGGCGTAGACGTCCGGGCCCCGCCCCACCAGGGGGGAGTCCGCCGTCATCTTGGCGGCGATCACCCACCATTCCCCCCGGCTCTCGACGGTCAAGGGGAGGGGGCCGGGCTTCGGGCCGACGATCGTGAAGAGGACCGCTCCGACGGTGGCAAGCGCAACGACGGAGGCCACCAGGGCGCCGACGAGGCGTGCCTTCGGCCAGCGCGGCAACAGGATGAACCCCCCGGTGACGGCCCCGCCCGCTGCTGCTGCCGCGAGGCCACCTTGGCTCACCGTGACCAGCAATCCCAGGAAGATGACGGCGGCGGCACCGATGGCAAGCGTTCGTCGTTCCCTCTCAACAGCGGCGAGCCCTACGGCCAAGGGGACCATGATGCCGAAGACGCCTCCGGCGAAGTTCGTGTTCCCGAAGCTAGACACCGTGAGCCGGTTTGCGATCTCGCCCCTGAGCACCCACTCGAAGGGGTCGAGGCCGACGAACTGCAGGAGGGCGTAAGCGGCAGCGATCGTTCCCGCTCCCACCAATGCTCTCGCAAGCGTCAGCGCCCTGCCGGCGAAGGCGTCGGCCAAGAGGACGCCGAATGCCACCACAACCAGGTAGGAGATGAGGCCGCCGAACCTCGAGTAATTCCCGAACAGCGCCCACGCCTTGTAAGGGGAGAAGATCCAGGAGATCGTGAGCGGGACCGCGATCGCGGCTGCAGGGAGAGCGACGCGCTTCAACCCGCTCCGGTCGGCGCCCTGGAGGAGCTCGATGACCCGGATGGCGGCGACCAGAGGGACGATCATCAGCAGCAGCCCCAACTTCGGCACGTTGATGGCGTCGAGAAGGTTCCGCATGAAGAGCAGCGGAACGCCCACCACCAGGATCAGCAGCAGCGCTCGACGAGCTACAGGGCCTTGCTCAAGGATGTACCTCTTCAACCTGCCTCCACCTTCCGATCGTTATCCCGCGAAACGTTACTCGCCGGGGCTCTGCCGCGGCCCCGACAGTTCTGCATAAAGAGCGGCGATATCACGCACGAGTCTCCCGGACCCGAAACGGTCGCGGACGAACCGCCGCCCCGCCTCACCCATGCGCGCTCTCAGCTCGGGAGCTTCGGCAAGCTCTGCGAGACGCTTTGAGATGCTCGCCGGATCTCCGGCCGGGCAGACGAATCCGGTCTCTCCATCCTGGACGACGAACCGCACTCCTCCGACGTCGGTCGCCACGACGGGGCGAGCCGCCGCGGAGGCCTCGATCAGAGACACCGGCGTTCCCTCGTTCCGGCTCGTTAGTGCCACGATGTCGAGGTCGCCCATCACCTCGGCGATCTCCGAGCGCCACCCGGTGAAGTGAACGCGCTCCGTGAGGCCAAGGTCCCGCACCTCGCGCTCGATCGCGCCGCGCTCTTCACCGTCGCCCACGACGGCGAGATGCACCGACGGAGTCGACGCGATCGCGCGGAGCATCGTGGAGTGATCCTTGATCGGGGCGAGCCTCCCAACGATCCCTACCAGGCACACGTCGGCACCGATGCCTACCGAGCGTCGCAACGCACCGCTGGGACCTTGGGCGGACAACAGCTCGGAGAGATCGAAGCCGAGAGGGATCACGCGGTACTGATCGGGACGCCCGATCTTCAGCTCCAAGAGAGAGTCGCGCACCTCGGGGCTGATCGCGATCAGAACGTCCGTCCTCTTCGCGAGTCGTCGCTCGATCTCGATGAACGTCCTCTGCAGCGCTGGGTTGAAGTACCCGTCGAGCACATGACCGTGGAAGGTGTGCACCAACTCTGGGCGCGGCCTGATCGTTAGCGCGGCGGCCCGGCCGAGGAAGCCGGCCTTGGCCATATGGGTGTGGAGGATCTGCGGACGCGTCCTTCGCAGCAGGGCGCGCACCTGACGAGCCGCGCGCTGATCCTGACGGAAATCCACCTCGCGTGTCAGATCTACGCGCTCGACATGAACCTTCGGATCCGAGAGCTCGCCTTCGACCTCGGACGGCGTGCCGGCCGCGAGCATCGTGGGGTAGGTCGCAGCTAATTCGCGCGTCAGCAGCAGCGCTTGACGCGCGGGGCCCCCGATGTTGAGGCGAGTGATCAATCTGAGGACGTGTGGTCCCGCCGGCGTCACCATGCTTGACGTTCGAGAAATACCTCGAGCGTGAGCAAGGCCCACAAGAGTTGCCCGTGATTCGCGGTGCGACGGTCGTGCTCCGCCAGAAGCCGGTCGAGCTCCGCGGGAACGAGATGGCTGCGAATCGAAGCATTGGGGGAACCGAGCTTCGCTTCCATGAAGGACTTGAGATCCTCGCGGAACCAACGGTCCAGCGGCACACCGAAACCCTTCTTCCGTCGATGCAGGATCTGTCGCGGTAAGAGGTCGCGAAGGGCATGCTTCAGAACCCGCTTCAGGACCGGTCCACGCAGCCGCGCGCTGGGTGGCAGTCGAAGAGCGAAGTCGGCCAGCGCCGGGTCGAGGAACGGTGATCGGACCTCGAGAGCGTGAGCCATGCTCATCCTGTCGGCCTTCACCAAAAGGTCGTCCACCAGATAGGTCCGGATGTTGAGGTCCTGCAGCCGGTCCAGCGTCTCGGCTCCCGCCGAGCGCGCCCAGGTCGAGCGGTACTGGGCGAGCGCCCAATCGGACCCCCCGGGGAGCAAGGCCCTCAGCGTCTCGTCCGGTGCGAAGGCGACCCATGACCGATAGGCCTCGAGAGTGTCGAGGTCTGCGCGACGGGTGAACCGCTGCAAGCTCCCCACGCGCCCGCCGAGAGTCTCGGGACGTCCCCGATCGACGGCGGCTTCCAGCGCTCCTCGGAGTTTGCGCGGCACTCTCCTGTACCTGGCGAGCGCCAGCGCCGCGGCGAAGCGCTCATAGCCGGCGAACAGTTCGTCCCCGCCATCTCCGCTCAGCGCAACGGTGACCTCGGTTCTGGTCAGCTCGGAGAGGAGGAACGTCGGGACGGCGCTCGAATCGCCGAACGGTTGGTCGTGATGCCATACGAGTCTCTCGATCAGATCCACGGCCTTCGGCTCCACCACGAACTCGTGATGGTCCGTCGAGAACCGTTCGGCGATCGTCCGCGCGTACGGGCGCTCGTCGAAGCCGTGCTCGTCTGTGAACCCGATCGTGAACGTCGAGACCGGACGATCGAGCTTGGAGGCCATGATCCCCACGATCGCACTCGAGTCGATCCCACCGGACAGGAACGCGCCGAGCGGGACGTCCGAGATGAGCCGTCTCTCCACGGACTCCTCGAGCAGACGTCTAACCTCACCTGCCGCATCGCCGAGCGACATCTCGATGCGCGCGTCTCGACCGGGCGCAACGAGCGGTGGCAACCAGTACTCGGACACCTGCGGCTCTTTGCCGGGCTCGACGACCACCACGTGTCCCGGAGGCACGCTGAGGATCCCCTCGTAGAAGGTCATCGGGGTCGGGACGTAGCCGAACGTCAAGTACGCGTC
>JAXDJL010000164.1:0-2809 GCA_034665685.1 Actinomycetota bacterium
AAGCGGCCGAGCAACTGCTCCGTCTCGAGCTCCTCCACCTTGTCGACGATGAAGCCCTTGCGGCCTGTCACCCTCCCGCGTCTCACGAAGAAGACCTGAAGTGCCGCCTCCAACTCGTCCTCTACCAGCCCTATGACGTCGAGGTCTATCGGCTCGCTCGAGACCATCTGCTGCTTCTCGATCGCCTTGCGCACGTTGTCCAGCTGATCCCGCATCTTCGCGGCGACCTCGAACTCTTCCTTCGACGCGGCCTCGCGCATCGCCGTCTCGAGTCGCGCGAGTACCGGCTTCGTGTTCCCGTCGAGGAAGTCGCAGAACTCCATCACGATCTCGCGGTGCCGCGCCGGATCGACCGTCCCCACGCAGGGGCCGGCGCATCGCTCGATGTGGAACAAGAGGCACGGCTTGCCGCGCCGGTGGGCCCGGTCGAAAACCCCTTGCGAGCACGTCCTCATCGGGAACGTTCGGAGCAGGAGGTCGAGGGTCTCTCTGATCGCGTAGGCATGGGCGAAGGGCCCGTAGTAACGAACGCCCTTTCGTTTCGTCCCCCGCATCACGCGGGCTCGGGGGATGTCCTCGTCCAGCGTGATCGCGAGGTACGGGTAGCTCTTGTCGTCGCGATACCGGACGTTGTAACGGGGCCGGTGTTGCTTGATCAGGTTGAGCTCGAGGTGCAGGGCCTGGACCTCGGTGTCCGTGACGATCCACTCCACCTCTGCAGCCGCCTCGACCATCGCCAGGGTCCGGGGGTGGAGCTCTTGAGCGAAGTAGTTCGAGAGCCGGCTGCGGAGGGATTTCGCCTTGCCCACATAGATGACGCGCCCCGCCGAGTCCCGGAACATGTAGCACCCGGGGCTCTTAGGGATCGATCCGGCCGGCGGCCGTCTGATGCGGGAGGTTTGTCTCATCGAGACCATTGTCCCGCGGGCAGTAGCGAGCGGGGCACTTGGACGAACCTAGAAGCGGGACCACCCTGAGAAGTGCGGCATCCCTTCCCCCTCGGCTTCTGCTTCCGCCTCGGTGACCGCGGGCTCTTCTACGGCCCCCACGGGAGGCAAGAGGAACAGGGAGCCTCCGGGGAGGTACGGGAGCGGGTCGATCGGAACCCCCGACACCCTGATCTCGAAGTGCAGGTGGGGCCCCGTGGAATGGCCGGTGCTCCCCACGACCCCGACGGTCTGGCCCTGCGCCACCCGGTCGCCCTCCGCGACGGCGAATCCGTTCAGGTGCCCGTACAGGGTGGTGACGCCATCCCCGTGGTCGATGATCACGGCGTTCCCGTATCCCGAGTAGTAGCGGGCCAGGAGCACCGTCCCGCCGGCGGAGGCGGCAACCGGCTGACCCAGGGCTCCCGCGATGTCGATGCCCTCGTGGATCCGTCCGTCGCGGGGCCCGAACGGGGAGGTGAGAACGCCCTGCAGCGGCCACATGAACCCGACGGACGAGACGGTGGCCTCGGCTCCCTCGGGCAGCGACGCGGCAACCGGGGGCAGGACCGCTCCGCCCTCCGGAATGGCGGCCCATTCCCTGAGAGCGGTGACCAGCGCCTTGGCGGCGATCGGATCGGGGATCTCGGGCTCTGCCACTCCCGACGGAGGGATGCACGGTGAGTTCACCAGGACGTCGCGCTCGTTCCTTACGTGAGGCATCCGCTCCCAGTGCTCGGGGGACTGGTACTTGCACGGCCACGTGGAGTAGATGTTGTCGAGAACCAGTCCGGCCCTGATCCGATAGAAGAAACGGCCGTCCGGCGATCGCCAGGGGACGGACGAATCCTCGATCGCGTGAAGGAATTGCGGCAGGAAGGTGAGCGTCTTCTCGACCTCTCCGCGGTTGTCGAGTTGGAAGTCGACGAAGTCCGCAAGCGAGTCGATCCCTCGCGCCAGGTCGTCCCCCCGCTTCTTGAGAAGAGCGCTTCCGGCGCGAGCGAAGCGATCGTTGGAGCGGAACAAGGCCTTCAGCTCTTCGGGCTCGTCCCCGATGCCGGCGAGAACCTTGTCGGCCGCCTCTATCGCCGCGACGAACTCGTCCTTGGAGGAGAGGAACGCCGAACCCGTCTTCGTCGCGTTCACCAGAAGACGCTGTTGCTCGGGGGCGACCGACGCGAACGCGCCCGACAAGGTGCTCAGCGACCTGATGATCGTGGCGATCTCCGAGCCCCTCCCCCGGAGGCCGGACCCCAGGTTCTTGATCAAGCGATGTGCGGTCTCGGGGGGGATGTCGCCCAGAACGCGGTCGAGCGTCGACAAGAGGTCTTGGAAGTCCACGGGGAGACGGGTACGCGACCGAGGGATCGTGGCGCCGTCCGCCAACATCTCGCCGCCCTCCGAACGAGGAGCGAGGTCGACGTACTGCTCCCCCACGGCGCTCTTGCTGAGGATGCGCGCGTTCACGTCGGAGGGGATCTTCCCCTCCCACTCCGGTTCTATGACGAGCGGAACGTAAACGCCGTCCTCGCTGAGGGACAGATCTCCCACCCGGCCGATCTGGACGCCGCGATAGGTAACCTCCTGATCGGTGAAGACTCCGCCCGAATGAGCGAACTCGGCGGTAACGACGAACGGATTCTCGAGGGGCCCTCCTCCGATCACGCGCATGACGACCCAGGCGACCATCACGACCGCGAGGAGCACCACGGCGACGAGGTTGATGAGGAGCTTCCGTTTGATGGTCATGAGCCCTCTCCCGGGACGTCGCCCTTCTCGCCCTTGGAGTGACAGCTCTCGATCGCCTCGCAGAGGACCGCCTCCGCCTGGATGTAGTCACCCTTGCCCTTCGAGCCCGGTCCGCCACCCATGGTCTTGGGGAA
>JAXDJL010000165.1:0-5480 GCA_034665685.1 Actinomycetota bacterium
ACCGCGTCGCGGCCCTCTTCGGGCACCGGCGAGTCGAGGCTGTAGCGATAGTTCTTGCGTAGGTAGGTCTCGAGCGCTTTAACCTTGTCGTACGTGTTGGTGGAGCGGGCGGTGATCTCTCGCGCCAACTCTTCGACGCGCGACGGCAGCGTGCTCGGCAGCTGCAGGTAGCGATCCATCGTCGGCGGCAGCTCCCCCACTCCCGAGGCCCGCAGCTCCGCCGGCGGCGCCGCTCCCCACGAGGAGATGGCGCTGTAAACCTGGCCGGGTGTAAGCGTCGAATCCGTTCGAAGAGAACCGAGGTCGTCGACGTTGACCGCGCCGTCGTGCCACACCTGATCCGGCTCACCGCCGGTGAAGATCACGTTCGGTTGCTCGGCCTCTATGTAGAAGGTCTGGTTGATGTACGAGCGAGGGCCGGTGCTGCGGAACTCGATCGGGTAGGTGTAGGGCGGCCCCACGCCGAGGGAACGAGGTTCGTCCTGGTCCCCCACCCACGCACGCCCGTCGTAGAAGTCGAAGACCGAACCCCGCCACAGTGCGGGGGCCGACGAACGCACCCGCATCATGAGCTCGTTCGAGAGCTCTCCGCGAACGCTCAGGTCCATGCGATCGGAGATCCCGAAGTAGGCGAGCCCACCGAGGCGGGAGGATGGATCTCCGCCGGAATCCCCCGGGTTGATGAGATCTCCGCCGGAGAAGATGCCACCGCCCCCACCGACCTTGAAGGGCAGCGAGAACGTCTTTATGCCCGCCGGTTGCGGGATGATCATGAACAAGATCCCCGCAGCCACCAGCGTCACCAGCGCCGCGCGACCCACCTCCCCGAACGGAATCTTGCGCGCGGCCGCGCGCCCGCCTTTGCTGGGGGGCTCGGACGACAGCCGCCCACTCACGTCCTCCTCGAGCTCAGAGCGATAAGCAAGTGCGAACGCAGCCGTTGCGAAGCCGAAGTAGATGAGCAGCATCACGCCGAACCGCAGGTCTTGGGACACGGATCCCGCGACCGCCATCAGCGTGAGGGACGAGCCCAGCGAGAAGTTGAGGTCCCGTCGCTGCGGGAGATCGAATCCGTGTACCACCTGGATCCAGAGGAACAGGTCGGCGAGCGGGAAACGGACCTCGTCGAGCGTGGCGATGCCCGATAGCTGGCCGAGGAATCGGACGAGCGCGATGAGAGCGGCCGCGGTGAGCGCCAACTTGATGTGCCAGTTGTCCATCGCTCGCCGTTTCCACGACACCCAGTAAGCGAACGGCAGCAAGAAGGTCAGCATCAGCGCGGTCGTGGCACCTATCGCGCCCTCGAGCGCCAGAGCGAACATGCCGGTCATTACCGCGGCCAGAACGGCCCCCCTAAGCGCGAGCGAATCCTCGGGCCTCTTCGTCTCGTTCGCGCGACGAACGAAGTCCCTCACCCCTGCAGACATGCCCTCAGGTCCTTTCCTTTACGGAGGACTCGCACGGCCGACCGGCCCCCGATCAACCTCATGGGAACGGTCGATGCGCCGGGCTCGTCTCGTTGCCACGAAGCCGAGTCGGCGATCACGGCGAGGGCTCGGGCTCCTGCCGCCTGGACGTGCCCGACCGCCTCCTCGAGCTCGCGTCCGGCGCGGCTCCCGCTGGTGACCAAGAAGACGACGGTCCCGCGGCGTCCGACTCCTCTGATGGCCGCCGCGGCGAGGGGCCCCAAGGACTCGTCGCTCGGAGCGGCCTCGGCGAGCCACTGAAGCATCCCGTTACGGCTCGGCCGCACGAGATCTCTCACACCAACAGAGCCGGCCATCACTATCTCTATCGGATGCCCGGTGCGCAAAGCGTAATGACCGATCGAGGCGGTGGCCGAAACGAGTGCCTCGAAAGCGGAATCGGGAGGCGTTCCCGCGTCGACCCCTGCAAGCACCAGACCTACCTTCGTCTGCACGTGCTCCTCGTACTCGCGGACGACGAGGGAGCCACGCCGGGCCGACGAGCGCCAGTGAACATGACGGCGAGGATCGCCGGGGCGGTACGGGCGCACTCCGAGATACTCCTCCCCCGCCCCCGTCCGAGCTCGTTCGTGAAGGACGTCGCGCGGAGCCGAAGCGGGCTCGAGGATGGGGAACGAGCGGAGGTCAACCCACTGCGGCACCACGACCACCCGAGAGGGGACCTGCACGTCGCGGCGAGCCTCCACGAAACCGAAGGGTGCTCCCGCTCGCAAACGCACCTCGCCACCATCGAATACCCCGCGCCTCGGGGCACGACGGGACGACCGAGCCGTCGAGATGGCTCCAGGCGCGGCCCGCTCACACACGAAGCTCGCCGGTTCCAGTCCCGCGGCGCGGTCCTCCAGTCGAGCGAGTGGGGACCTGCGGCGCGATGAGTTGCGCACGGTGATCGTCACCGGAACCTCTTGGCCCGCGACGGCGGTGAGCGGCACAGAGCGCTCGATCTTGAAGAAGCGCAATCGTTGCGGGACGAACAGGGAACCCCCGAGCAACCCCGCGACTCCCGCCGCGAGCACGAACAGCCATCCCGCCTGAGCCGTCGAACCGGCGACGACCAAGAGGCCGACCACGCCGAGGACGACGAGACTCTTCTTACCCGGCCGTCTCACGCAACCGGTGGCTTGGACACGGGAACCGGCGTGGCCGCGACCACCTCTCGGACGAGATCACCTAGCGCCGCCGGCTCCATCCGCAGTCCGGCCGTGGGGACCAGTCGATGTGAGAGGGATGGAACGGCAAGAGCCTTCACGTCGTCAGGAACGACGTAGTCCCGTCCATCGAGAAGAGCGCGCGCCTGCGAACAGCGCACGAAACTGATCGAAGCGCGTGGACTGGCACCTAGTTCGAGCTCGGGATGCTCGCGCGTCGCGCGGCAGATGGCGAGTGCGTAACCCAGAACGGCATCGGCCACGTGCGTCTCCCTCGTGACCTTCTGAACCCCGACGATGTCCTGCGGAGTAAGGACCGGATCGAGATCCTCGATCGGATGCGCCTCGAGTTGAGCTCGGATCACCTCGCGCTCGGTCCCCTCGTCCAGGTAGCCCATGCCCATAGCGATGGCGAAGCGATCCATCTGACCTTCGGGAAGCGGATAGGTGCCGTGATGCTCCAGGGGGTTCTGAGTCGCAACGACGAACAAGGGCTCGGGCAGCGCGTGTCGCACGCCATCGACCGTCACCGCGTTCTCGTCCATGGCCTCGAGCAGCGCGGACTGAGTTCGTGGTGTCGTCCGGTTCACCTCATCCACCAGGACGACGTTCGCGAAGATCGGGCCGGGCATGAACTCGAACTCGCGCGTCGACTGATTGAAGATCGCGGTGCCGGTGACGTCGGACGGAAGCAGGTCGGGCGTCGCCTGGATCCTCTTGAACGAACCGCGGATCGAGCGGGCGAAGGACCGGCCCAGCATCGTCTTCCCCACGCCCGGGACGTCTTCGACCAGCACGTGGCCCCCCGCACATAGCGCCGTTACGGCCGCCTCAACCGCGCTCCTCTTGCCGCGGATGACGCGCTCGATGTTCTCGACGAGAGAACGGGCGGCTAAGTGTGCTGCAGCTCTGTCCATCCGACGATTGTGGCATCGGAACGGTTCTTAGTGGTGCCAATCCCGCCCGTACCGCCTGCGATAACGGCCGGTCAGCGCCCGAGGTTGAACGGAGCCTTCTGCACGAGCTTCACGTTGCGATCCTTCTTGGGCCGCCCCCCGGCCGCGCAGTCGGCTTGACCGATCCTCGTGCATGCGTCGTAGAAAGCCTCCACGCGCGAGATCGATGCCAGATAGTCGGGCAGGGACTGGGTGGCCTCGTCGGGATCGGGGGCCGCGCCGTGGTCCACGATCGTTCCGTAGATGAAGATCGTGTCCGGATCCTTGCGCGTCTTGCCGGGCTTCCACGCGATCTCGATGAGGCGCGACTGCTGGGGCCAGTCTATGTGGGCGGCCGTGTTGATCTCCCACAGCCCAAGTGCCGGATCCTCTCCCTCAGGCGGAGGCAACCGTCGGACACGATTGTTGTGCTCATGGCCGTTCACCCATGCGATCACATTGGGGAAACGGAGCAGCAGATCGTGGAGACCTTCCGCCCCCGCGCATTCAGGATTGTCCGTCTGCTCGAAGCAGTGGTACGGCTCTCCCGCCGGATCCCCGCCCGGGTTGTTCAACGTCAGCGACGAGTGGTGGGAGAAGATAACGATGAGCTTGTTCGTGGCCTTTTCGTTCCGGACCTTGGCGCCGCCCTCCAGGTAGACGCGCGAGTTCTTCTTCAGCTGCTCCTCGAGCCAGGTGAACTGATGATCGTCGAGGTTCCCGTCGGGCGCTCCGTTGTAGCCGATCGTGTCGAGCGAGATGCCTCGGATGCGCTTGGAGACGCGGAAGGAGTAGTAGCCGGCCCTGTCGCCGGGGTGGACGGGGTCGTCCGGCGCGTTCGCCAACCCATGGCCGTCGGGAACGCCGGTCGTGTTGAAGTATTCCTCGACCAGTTGCGTGTGGCTCAGGAACTGACGCTGTGGATCTGCAGGCACGGGACGACCGTCGGTTCCGATCGCAGCGACCAGAGCGTCGAGCATCTGCTGACCATCGTCGGGGTTGTCCGGACAGTCCTCGTTCGCCGACAGTGACCTGAAAGGCTTCGTACCTCCGACGGCGATCGAGTTGAAGACCTCGTTGCTCGGAGCGTTCCCCTGGACGAGACCATCGTGATTGCCGAGAACCGCGTACCACGGCCCCCCCACACCGACGGAATCGAATGGTTCCTGAGCCTTCTCGAGGATCGATGTTTCCAGCGCTTCGGCGAACTGCTCCTTCGTGTACCCGTCGTAGGTGGGACCGCCCGAATTCGGGTTCACCATCTCGCCATCCAGGAGATCGATGAACAAGCGTTCCTCGTTCAGTTGCTTGTTGTCGATGTTGTCGCCCGTAGATACCAAGAAGCTCATGCGCGCTCCGGTGACGGGCCCCGTCTTGATCTTCGCGAGCTGCTCGAGCATCGAGTTGCCGACCTGAGTCGACATCGCCTCCTGCACTCGGTACGCGGCACTGAATGGGCTCTCACACTGATCGAGGAACTCGACGCGGGCCGGCGACTCCTCGTCAACGACGTGCACGTCACTGATGTGCTTGAAGGCCGCGAGGGGCCGGCCCCGGCCCCCGGTGTGCCCCCAGCGGAGGTCGCGGACGTACCTCGTCTCGCCCGGTCCATACGCGAGCTCGCGCTCGGACTTGCCGACGATCGACCGCTTCAATGTGGTCAGACCCGCAGTCCCGACGGCGGTTTGCGAAGAGGATCCTGCGGTCAGAGGGCCCGCTCCGGCGACCAGCATGGCCGCGGCCATCAGAAGACCTCCCAAGATCTTTCGCCGAGCCATGTTTCGTCCCCTCTCTAGCGGGAAATCCCTGGGTGTCACCCGAGCACCTGGTGGATAGATAGTGGCACGAGTTACGGACTTAGGAGGTCTCATGAACGCTGTGAAGCTGCTCGAGGAAGATCACAAGAAGGT
>JAXDJL010000166.1:0-19523 GCA_034665685.1 Actinomycetota bacterium
CTGGATCTGGGCAACCGGTGGTTTCGCCTCTCCTTACTACGTCCTCTTCTTCGCGGAGGCCGCGGCCTCGGTGACGCGCTTCGATCTCTTGCGGGGCATCGCGGCGATGGGGGGAAGCGCTCTCCTCTATCTGATCGTCGTGCTCGTCGACGGGGGAGGCCCCGCTTACCAGGTCACCGTACGCGTGGGGTACATCTTCGTGATCGGCGTTCTGGCGGCACACATGATCGAGTTGATCCGGGGCTCGGAGCGCGACATCGCGTCGACCGAGACGGCTGCGACGTCGTTCCAGGAGCTGGCTCGCCTCAAGAGCAACTTCGTGGCGAACGTTTCGCACGAGCTGAGAACGCCACTCACCGCGATCAGAGGTGCGGCCTCGACGCTCAGCCGGCATGACGACAGGCTGGGGCATGAATCGCGCAAAGAGCTCGTGGAGATGATCGATCGGAAGTCTCTCGGACTGAGCCAGCTGATCGAGGACCTGATCGACATCGGCTTGGTCGACGAGGGACACCTGCTCTCCGGGATGATGACGGTCGACCTTGCGCCGCTCGTCAACCACGAGGTCGAGGTGATGCGCGGTTACGCCTCTCGCGACATCCGCTCGGATGTACCCGACTTCGGGATCAAGCTGAAATGTGATCCGGCGAAAGTGATGAAGGCTCTTCGAAAACTATTGGAGAACGCCATCAAGTTCTCCGATCCCCCCGATCCCGTATCCGTTGCGTTGACGCAGGACGAGATCGCGGTGCGTCTGACCGTTCGCGACCACGGTGTGGGCATCGACGAGGAGAATCTCGCCCAGGTCTTCGACCGCTTCTACCAAGTGGACCCCTCGCATACGCGCAGCGCATCGGGCACCGGAGTTGGGCTGACGATCGCCCACGAGATCGTGCGACTGCACGGCGGAGCGATCGAGGTCGATAGCGGCGAAGGCCGGGGGTCGTCCTTCACGCTCGTCCTGCCGAGAGAAGGCGGGACCATCCCGTCTACAGCGAGGCCTTCTCTTTGAACCTGTCGTAGATCCCCTCGGCCGAACCGGAGATGAAGTCGACGCTTGCGGCCCCCATCGAGCCGAGCGAGACGGGGACCGTCACGTTGCCGATGTCTTTCGGTTTGACCTGTGTCGCGAGTATCCCCAGTCGGAACAGCTCCCGGGGAGAGACGTTTAGGCGAGCGACGTCACGGGTGACGGACATCCACTTGAGCAAGGCGCCGGAGCTACGGCCAACGTCCGATCGGAGCTCCCTCAGCATCGCGATCAAGAACTTCGCTTGATTCGTCGTTCGGTCGATGTCTCCGTGCGGAAGTCCGTGACGAGTGCGGGCGTAGGCGAGCGCCTTCCAGTAGGTCATCCGCTGCACGCCGGAATCGAGGTGTGCCCCCGAGCCACCCGGGTCGTACATGGGGTAGGGGATCTTCATCTTGATCGGGCCGACGCCCTTGACCAAGTCCTCGAAACCCTCGAAGCCCACCATCGCCCAGTAGTCCAGACGGATCCCGGTGAGGTTCTCGAGTGTTTCGGCCACCCGCTCCGGTCCCCCGGCGAACAACGCCTCGTTGATCTTGCCGCTTCCGTATCCCGGGATCGGGACCCAGCAATCGCGAGGGAAGTTAAGGATGCCGCCCTTCATCGTCTTCGTATTGATCCCCGCAATGTGGATCGCGTCCGCGAGCGCACGGTCGGGATTGCCGGAGCGAGCGTCGTTACCGATCACCAGGACGAAGATCTTTCCGTCCTCCGGTTGGAAGCGAGCATGGACGCGACCGATCGTCAGGGGGGCCGCGTAACTCGGCCGCTGGTCGGCGGCAACCGGCAGGAACAGGGCGCCCAAGATGAGGACGACGAGGAGGACGGCGCCCATCGCCGCGCCGATCCCGGCACCGATCGCCGCCAATCCGGTCAGCGCCCGCCGCATCATCGGATGCGCTTTTGTTCCGCTTCGAACGCGATGACTTCCCATCGCCCCCCAGCGCGCTCGAGCCACAACGTGGCGAGGTGTCTGAGCCTCACGTGTTTCTCACCCGTCAGGGCGCGTAGCTTGATCGCTACGTTCACAGCAGCGCGCGTTGCAGCCGGTGCCTGGAGTGAGACGGACGCGGCGCGCCGGAGCGTCTGCACTCGATCGAGCTGTTCGGCAGTGGCGATGCCGGACCTCTTGAGAGCGATGGCAGCTTGTGCCGAGACGTGTTCCTTCGCCAGCGCGTCGAACTCTTCGGGGTGTACGAGCAGCGCGTCGTAGAACTGCTTTACGACGTCGGCCGCTGCGGTCGCCTGAAGTCGCAGAACTGGGTGCTTTGCTTTCCCGCCCCGAGGACCGACGATGCGGCGGTCCAGGTGCCAAGCCGCCTGCTTCAAGGCGGGCTCGGACGGAGCGGTCGTTCCCGGTGCATCCGCTCGCTGTGAGGGGGCCGCGTCTTCGTTCAGCAGGGCCACCGTCGCGGCGGCGATCAAGGCGAGGATCGCTACCCCGATGCCGATAAGGAGAGCACGGGTAAGCCGAAAGGGGCTCTCCGTGCTTTGCAGCTCCATGTGCTCTCCTAGCTAGTGGCTCACCCCCTGCCCGAGGACGTTAGCTAAAGTTTGCCCGGTCTGGACGGATATCGGTCCCGGCGAGGTAGCTAGTCGGCCCCAGGGGTGCGCCCAAGTAGGATTGAGCGACCGAAGGGGAGAGGCCTCACAAGGTGCCGGATGAGGTCCCGGAAATTTTCGCATCCTAGGAGGACATCGAGTAATGGAACTTGGATTGGACGTAAGGACGGTTGGGTCTCACTCGGTCGTGGACGTCAAGGGAGAGATCGACGTCTACACCGCACCGAAGCTGCGCGAGAAGCTGATCGAGCTCGTTTCGCAGGGCTCCTATGACGTGGTGGTGAACCTCGAGGGAGTCGACTTCCTGGATTCGACGGGACTCGGCGTCCTTGTGGGTGCGCTGAAACGCGTGAAGGCCCACGACGGGAGCCTGTCTCTCGTCTGCACGCAGGACAAGATCCTGAAGATCTTCAAGATCACGGGCCTGACGAAGGTCTTCCCGATCCACGGCTCGGTTGAAGAGGCGATCGGCGGCACCGACTGACAACCATGGCGATGGTCGAGCTGTCCATCCCGCCCAGATCCGCTTACGTAGGTGTGGTCAGGCTCGCCGTGTCCTCTCTCGCACGTAAAGCAGGTCTCGACGAGGAAGTCGTGGACGACCTCAAGATAGCGGTCTCCGAGGCGTGCACGAATGCCGTGGAGGACACCCCGGGGGACGATCCGATCTCCATCCGCTGGATGGAGGAAGACGACCGCGTGACGATCGAGATCGCAGACCGGAGACCGTCCTCAAACGCCGAGGATCCGCTGGACACCCAAGGCTTCTCGACCCGCTTGACGATGTCCCTCGCACTCTTGGAAAGCCTGGTCGACAGCTTCGAGCTGACCGCGCGCGAGGGCGGCGGCTACTGCACCCGACTCGTCGTGAATCGATAGCCTTTCCTTCCCCTTCCGTCTCCTAGCTCCGCCTCCGTACAAGACCGCGGCCGCGCCGACCCCCTGGTTTGACATTTCGAGGGGTCGAAAGATAGGTTGCGACCTCCAAAATGACCATTCAAACGCTGACTAGTTCAGAACGTGACGCCCTGAAATCGATATACCGCCTGGCCAAAGCGGGCGAGGGCGCACATACGGGAGCCATAGCCGAATCGCTGGGAGTCGCTCCTGGCACGATCACCGGCACGGTCAAGCGCCTCGCGGAAAGGGGTCTCCTCAAACATCGTCCGTACCACGGGGTCGAGCTCACCCGCCGCGGTCGTCAGACCGCCGTGCGGGCCATTCGGAGACACCGCATCGTGGAGCGGTTCCTCTCGGACATGCTGGGCTACGCCTGGAACGAAGCCGACCGGCTTGCGGGCGCGTTCGAGCACGAGCTGCCGCAGGAGGTGGAGGACCGCCTCTTCGTCGCTCTGGACCGGCCGGCGACCTGCCCCCACGGTTTCCCCATCCCCGAGCCCGACGTCGAAGAGATCGCGGAGATGCCTCCCCTTTACGCGCTCGAGCCGGGGGACGTCGCGGTTGTGGCCGTTCCGGGATCGATCGACCCCGCGGTCGTCGAGTTCCTCGGCACGTTGGGGCTGCGGCCCGGGGTCACGGTGGAGGTGAAGGAGAAGCATCCGTTCGACGGCCCTCTGGTATTGCGGGTTGATGGGATCGAGCGAACGGTCGGGGAAAAAGTTGCGAACCAGATCTACGTACGGAAAGAGAAGAGAGAAAAGGAAGAGTCCGCTTAAGGGCTCAGGTCGAAACTGAAAGGAGCTGGGTAGATGCACGTCTTAGCAGCAGAGGGGGGATATCAGACCTTCGAGCTCGGCGGCGCCGAGATGTTCTGGCTGATTTTCTCCGCGGTAACGGCGGTCGTCGCCATCCTCGTCGGGTTCTCCTTGATGCGCGGCGTTCTTGCCGCGGACCAAGGCACCGAGAAGATGAAGGAGATAGCCGGCGCCATCCAAGAGGGGGCGCTCGCATACCTCAAACGCCAGTTCAAGACGATCGGGATCATCTTGGTCCCGCTGGCGGCGATCGTGTTCTTCACGTCTACTTCGGTGCTCAGACCGGATGAGACCGAGGCCCTCAGCTTCGCCCAGTCGGGCATCTTCCGAACGCTTGCTTTCATCGCCGGTTGCGCGATGTCGGGACTCACCGGATTCATCGGCATGGGGCTTGCGGTTCGAGGGAACGTTCGTACGGCCGCGGCGGCTAAGACGGGCTCGCTCCCGGCCGCGCTCAAGGTGGCCTTCCGAACAGGTGGCGTCGCCGGCATGTTCACGGTGGGCCTCGGGCTCCTCGGGGCGACGATCATCATCCTGCTGTTCCAGAACACCGCTTCGGCGATCCTGATCGGCTTCGGATTCGGTGGATCGCTCTTGGCTCTCTTCCTCCGGGTGGGTGGAGGCATCTTTACGAAGGCCGCCGACGTTGGCGCGGACCTCGTCGGCAAGGTCGAGGCCGGTATCCCCGAAGACGACCCCCGGAATCCCGCGACCATCGCCGACAACGTCGGTGACAACGTCGGTGACTGCGCGGGTATGGCCGCCGACCTGTTCGAGTCGTATGAAGTCACGCTCGTCGCGTCGATCATCCTGGGTGTCGCCGCTTTCGAGTCGATCGGCGCAAATCCTGCTCTCGGTTTGATCTTCCCGGTCATAGCGCGTGCGATCGGTGTCCTTGCCTCCGTCGTCGGTATCTACGCCGTGCGCGCGACCGACAAGGACACCAGCGCGATGGCGCCGATCAACCGAGGGTTCCTAACCGCAGGCATCCTGACGGTCATCGGCACTGGTGCCGTCTCCCTCCTCTACGTGGGGAACGAGAACCTTGCGGGGGAGACCACCAACCAGGGCTGGAAGGTCTTCGCAGCGGTTGTTATCGGGTTGATCCTGGCTCAGGTCGTCAGCCGTTTGACGGAGTACTTCACGTCTACCGAAACGCGTCCCGTAAGGGAGATCGCGGAGGCAACCCGTACGGGGCCCGCCACCGCGATCCTGAGTGGGTTCTCTTCGGGTCTCGAATCGTCGGTGTACGCGATCATCGCGATCGCAGGTGCACTTGGTGCCGCGATCGCGCTGGGCGGAGGCAACCTGCAGTTCTCGCTCTACCTGGTCGCTCTCACCGGTATGGGCATGCTGGCCACGACCGGTGTCGTGGTGGCTGAGGACACCTTCGGTCCGGTCTCGGACAACGCCGCCGGCATCGCCGAGATGTCCGGCGAGTTCGAGGGCGAGCCGGAGAAGATCATGGTCTCGCTAGACGCCGTGGGTAACACCACCAAGGCCGTGACCAAGGGATTCGCCATCGGATCCGCCGTCATCGCAGCCGTCGCATTGTTCGCGTCCTACATCGAGACGATCAGCTCCGAGCTGAAGCTGGGACTCGAGGGCGCGGAGCTGTTCGACAATCCGCTCACCACGATCAACGTTGCGAACCCGAAGACGTTCATCGGGCTCCTGATCGGCGGATCGGTCGCCTTCCTCTTCAGCGCCCTCGCAATCCGCGCGGTGGGTCGCACCGCCGCCGTGGTGGTTCAGGAGGTACGGCGTCAGTTCCGCGAGAAGCCGGGCATCATGCTTGGGACCGAGCGACCCGACTACGGACCGGTCATCGACATCTGCACCGCCGCTTCGCTGCGCGAGCTTGCAACCCCAGCTCTCCTTGCGGTGCTGACTCCGGTGATTGTCGGCTTCGGCATCAACTACTTCGCTCTAGGTGCGTTCCTGGCAGCGGTGATCCTCACGGGCCAGCTCATGGCCAACTTCCTATCGAACGCCGGTGGGGCGTGGGACAACGCCAAGAAGTACATCGAAGACGGTCACGAAGGTGGAAAGGGTTCCGAAGCGCACAAGGCCGCCGTCATCGGAGACACCGTCGGTGACCCGTTCAAGGACACCGCCGGCCCGGCGCTGAACCCGCTGATCAAGGTGATGAACCTCGTGTCGCTGTTGATCCTGCCCGCCGTGATCAATCTGCAGGACAACAGCGCCCGGTTCGTGATCGCCGGCCTGGCGGTTCTCGTGCTGGGGGCTGCTATCGCATTCTCCAAGCGGCCGAGCGCGGGCATCGACCCGAGCACGCAGCACGAGGCTGCGGTGGGTAGCACCGCCTAAGGGTTAGACGAAGCAGCACTCGATCTAGGGAGGGCCCTCGTAAGAGGGCCCTCTTGTTAGATGAAGTAAGGAACGCTCACGACGACCACGCCTTGCTCGAAGAGCAGCTTCCTCTTGACCACCAGGGGCGTGTGCTTGTGCAGAAGTTGGTGCCGTTTCTGCTGGACGATGAACTCTGGGATCACGACCGTCACGACGCGTTCTATCCCGTCGGGCTCGAAGTTTCTTACGTAGTTCCTCAAGGACACCCCGATGTCGCGCGACGGCGAGGCCTCGATCTCGAGTGGGTGAGGGATCCGATAGGTCAACCAGTCATTACCGAGTTGTTCGGTCGTCTCGGGGTCCAGGTCGAACGAAACGGCTCGCACCTCGGTCGCTCGAAGGGTCTCCGCGTATTCGATGGCGTTCAAGGTCCGGTTGTCCACATGGGCAACGAGAACCACGACGTAGTTGCGCGCAGGCTCCCTGTTGGGGTCGACGGCCTGGATGTCCTCTTCGACTACCGGGATGTTCAGCACCTGCACACCCGGCTCGCGCAGCATCGTGGTCTTCAAACGGAGGAGGGTCGGTCTCAAGAGAACGGAGAGCCAGCTCCGCGACGGGAAGACCTCGGGAACGACGAGGGTCAGGAAGTCGTCATCCGAAAGATCCTTCCGCTGCTCTCGCAGCCGTTCCTTGACAGTTTTCGTGAGGGGGCCGGCGGGAACCGTCTCGAGGGGGACGTCCGGGTACAGGCCCTCCCACTCCTGCCGGATGGCGTCGGTTCGCGACAGGGCGTACAAGGTATTGGGACGTATGGATCGCGCGTATCTCACGGCCCGCATCGTCGCGGCGTTTATCTCGTGGACGTAGATCACCATGTGCTGGTTGCCGGGTCGCCGGTCGGCCGGAACCCGCGCGGGATCGACCAGCTCCTCACGCACCTCCATGTAGTGCTTGTTGATCGAGTTCATGATGAACATGACGAACGGGATCGCGCTAAGAACCATCCACGCTCCTTGCATGAACTTCGTGGCGATGACCACGCACAGAACCAACCCCGTGATCGAGGCACCGAAGGTGTTGATCGCCGCGCTCTTTTTCCAGCCCGGCTCGCGGGTCTTTCTCCAATGCATGAGCATCCCGGTCTGGGAGAGCGTGAAGGAGATGAAGACGCCGACCAGATAGAGCTGGATCAGTCTGTTCAGGTCGGCCTTGAAGCCGACGATGAGTGCCCCGGCCAAGAGGGAGAGGGCAAGGATCCCGTTCGAGAAGACGAGCCGGTCACCGCGGTTCATCATCTGACGCGGCATGAAGCGATCGATCGCAAGGATCGACGAAAGGCGCGGGAAATCCGCGAAGGCAGTGTTTGCGGCAAGGATCAGGATCGCGGCGGTCATCGTCTGCACGATGTAGAAACCGATCCCCCCGTTGAATACCGTGTCGGCGATCTGCCCGAGAACCGGCACCTGGTCTTCGTGACGGAACGTCACGTGCATGTGAGCGGCCAGCCACGAGACACCGAGGAACATCGAGATCGAGATGCAGCCCATGATCGTCAGGGTCGTGGCCGCGTTCTTGGACTGTGGGTAGCGGAAAGCGGGCACGCCATCGGCGATCGCCTCTACGCCCGTCAACGCAGTCGTGCCTGCGGTGAACGCTTTGAGGATCAGGAACGCTGTCAGCGCGTGCTCGACCGGGAGGTGGTACGAGGCGCTTTCCGCGATGGGGCAACCCCCCACACACTTCACGAATCCGGTCGCCAATAGAACGAAGACCGAGAGAATGAAGCCGTACGTCGGTACCGCGAAGAAGACTCCCGACTCCTTCATGCCCCGCAGGTTCATGAGCGCCACGAAGAGCACGAACAAGAGCGTCAGTTCGATCTTCACCGGCGCGAGATTCGGGATGGCGGCGATGACTGCGTCGCCACCGGCGGTGACGGACACGGCCACGGTGAGGACGTAGTCGAGCAGCAGCGCCGATGCAGCCAGCAGACCGGGGTACTTCCCTAGATTCTCGTGGGCGACCCGGTACGCGCCTCCGCCCGTTGGGTAGGCGCGCACGGTTTGCCTGTAGGAGATGATGACGAGTGCAAGCAGGGTCGCGACGGCGAACGAGATCGGGACGACCAGGTGCAGTGCGGCGGCGCCGGCCAGTCCCAGGACGAGGAGGATCTCCTGCGTCGCGTAGGCGACCGACGAGAGAGCGTCGGACGAGAAGACCGGCAGGGCGATGCTCTTGGGCAGAAGGGTGTGCTCAAGCTCGCCGTAGGACATGGGTCGCCCGACGAAGATCCGCTTGAGAACGTCGCTTCCCTTAGCCACTAGCCGCGGCCCGGACCTTCCACGAGGTCGTACTGCGGGTTGAGGATCGCGCGCCGTCCGTCGGGTGTTGTACCGATGATCCCTTCCATCACGAGGGCGGCGCCCAGTCTGACTCCCGCCAGGGTCTGCCGGCCCAACCATCGGGCGACGATCTCGCCGGTGCCGTCGCTGAGGGTGGCCTCGATTGAGCCGGTGCCCTCGCGCGGATCGATCCGTATCTTCTGCACGACGCCGGTCACCTTCACGCGTTCGCGCGGTGGTGCCTCGGCCAGAGGAGTAACCCTCGGGATGGTCGCGGCCCATCTTCTGAGGTTCTCGGCCGACAACTCCTCGGGCGACTGGCCCAGCCTGTTCAGGAACTTGTTGAGCGGAGCCACGATTGGGAAGTATGGCAGTATCGCCGATGCCATACAGCCATAAGAGGAGCCCAAAACTTGCACGTCATCATCGCCGGCTGCGGCCGGGTGGGGTCGGAATTGGCTTCGAGTCTGGAGCACGGCGACCATACGGTCGCGATCATCGACCGCGACGCGAGCGCGTTTGGGAGGCTCAAGGCGACGTCGAAGGCGAAACAGCTCGTGGGTTTCGTCTTCGACCGTGAGACCCTCGAGGAGGCCGGCATCCAGGACGCCGACGCCTTCGCATCGGTGACCAGCGGAGATAACTCGAACATCCTCTCGGCTCGCGTCGCGAAGGAGCACTATCGGGTGCCGAACGTGGTCGCCCGCATCTACGACCCCCGGCGGGCCCAGATCTATCAGCGGCTCGGCATCCAGACGGTTGCAACGGTCCGGTGGACCACCGATCAGATGATGCGCTTCCTCGTCCCGGAAGACTCACAACTCGAATACACGGTCGACAACGGTGAGGTCATCGTCACCGCTCTGCAGGCTGAGCCCGAGGCGATCGGCAAGCACGTCGTGGACTTCGATCTGGACGGACGGCGTCGCGTGGTGGCCGTAAGCCGCTTCGGGGTACCTCGCGTTCCCGACAAGAGCTTGACCGTGCAAGAGGGAGACATCCTGTACATCTCGGTCGCTCGGGCAGACGTACCCACACTCACAGCGGACCTGAAAAAGGTGGGACAGCCGGAGTGACGGCGAATCGGAATCGGATCGCGATCGCGGGGGCCGGAAAGGTCGGCCGTTACGTCGCCAACGATCTCAGGCAGAAGGGACATGAGGTCGTCTTGGTCGAGCAGAACCGCGAGAAGGCGGCGGCCCTCAAAGGTGAGTTGGACGTGAGCTGGGTGATCGGCGACGCCTGCGAGCTCCACACGCTGGATGAAGCGGTCCTTTCTTCATGCGACGTGATGGTTGCGGCGACCGGAGACGATGAGGACAACCTCGTCATCTCACTCCTGGCGAAACAAGAATTCGCCGTCCCGCGAGTGGTGGCAAGGGTGAACTTTCCCGACAACCTGTGGCTCTTCACGGACACGTGGGGAGTAGACGTCCCGGTCTCGACGCCGCATCTCTTGACCTCGGTGGTCGAGGAGGCCGTTTCCGTCGGCGAGCTGGTCACGTTGTTCTCTCTGGAGCAAGGAAAGGTGGGGTTGCTCGAGGTGACGCTTGCGGCGACGTCTCCGGCCTCAGGAAAGACGATCGGGGACTTAAGGCTCCCCCCCGACTGCACGATCGTCGCGGTGGTTCGCGCTCGCCACGTCATAGCCCCGTCCCCCGAGACCCCCCTTGAGATAGGTGACGAGGTGCTTGCGCTGGCAACGCCCGAAGCAGAGGCGGATCTTCAGCGAGCGCTGGCGGGGGAATCGTAGGGATGGATCGCGAAGCCGCGCTGGAGCTCGTACGCAAGTACACCCAGAAGGAGATCACCTACCGGCATCTGATCTCGGTGGAAGGCGTGATGCGCGCCCTCGCT
This sequence comes from Actinomycetota bacterium, assembly GCA_034665685.1. Lineage (GTDB taxonomy): Bacteria > Actinomycetota > CADDZG01 > CADDZG01 > WHSQ01 > JAUJNU01. The sequence goes on from JAXDJL010000166.1 coordinate 10,824, forward strand.
CGCCACTTCGGCGAGGACGAGGACCGCTGGGGGTTCACCGGACTGTGGCACGACCTCGACTACGACTTCACCGAGTCCGACCTCGACCGTCACAGCTATCAAACGGTCGAGTGGCTTCGTGCCGAGGGATATACCGATGAAGGTGTCTTGAACGCCATCCTCGGCCATCGCTTCGAGAAGTATCAGACCGACCTTCTCTCGAAGGCGATAGTGCACGCCGACGCGATCTCGGGCCTCCTCGTTGCGTCGGCCCTCGTGCGTCCCGAGAAGGCGGCCGGCATGAAGGTCTCCTCGGTGAAAAAGAAGCTCAAGGAGAAGTCGTTCGCTCCGGGCGTCAACCGTGAAGAGATCCGCGGCGTCGAGGAGTCCATCGGACTGCCACTGGACGAGTTCATCGCCATCTCGATAACCGGTCTGCAGGGCGTAGCAGAAGAGATAGAGCTGGTCTGATCAGCCGGAGACCGCGTTCCTCGCCTTGCGCCGCTTGAGGTACCAGACGATCGCTGCCATTGCGAGCGCGGACCCGATGATCAGAGTGGGTATGTCGAAGTAGGCGAAGACCTTCTCCCAGTTGTCCTCGACCGCAACTCCTATCCACGTCAGCGCGAACGTCCAGGGGATCACTCCCAGGAACGTGTACAGGGTGAACTTGCCGAAGGGCATCTTCGCGATGCCCGCAGGGAGGGAGATGAAGGTTCGCAAGACCGGAAGAAGACGCGAGAAGAAGGTGGCCGCTTCGCCGTGTTTCTCCCACCACACCTCGGCCCGGTCGATGTCGTGACTCTTGATGAGGATGTACTTTCCGTACCGGTCAAGGAGCGCACGCCCGGTCTTGCGTCCGATGAAGTAAGCGATCCACGAGCCGATAAGGTTCCCGATCACGCCCGCAACGCCCACCCAGAAGAACTCGAGCCGGCCGTCGGCCGCATACCAGCCGCCGACGAGCATCGTCACTTCGCTCGGGAAAGGGATACATGCCGATTCGGCCACCATCAATAGAAAGATCGCGAGGTAGCCGTACTTCGTGACCACGTCTTCCATGAGGTGAACCAAGGCATCCATGGGCGGAGATGGTAAGCGGTTGAGGCGCTCTGAACCCACTTTTCCCCACTTACAGGTATAAGGAGTCACATGGCCAAAGCCCTTGTAATAGTCGAATCGCCTGCGAAGGCCAAAACCATCGCGGGCATCCTGGGGCGCGATTTCATCGTGGAATCGTCGATCGGACACGTTCGCGATCTGCCGGCTACCGCGACGGAGATCCCCGCCGCTTACCGCGGGGAGCCGTGGGCGCGGCTGGGCGTCGACGTAGACAACGACTTCAAGCCTCTCTACGTGGTCCCCGGGAAAAAGAAGCAGCAGGTCTCGAAGCTCAAAGGATTGATGAAGGGCGCGACCGAGCTCTTCCTCGCCACAGATGAGGATCGGGAGGGGGAATCGATCGCCTGGCACCTCACGGAGGTCCTGGCGCCGCGTATCCCCGTGAAGCGCATGGTCTTCCACGAGATCACCAAGGAGGCCGTTCGTACGGCCGCCAAGAACCCGCGCGAGCTCGATCGCCGGCTGGTGGACGCGCAAGAGGCGCGGCGCATCCTCGACCGCCTTTATGGCTACGAGGTGTCCCCGGTTCTGTGGCGCAAGGTGTTGCCGAAACTCTCGGCGGGCCGGGTGCAAAGCGTGGCGACGAGGATCATCGTCGAACGCGAGCGCGAGCGGATGCGTTTCCGCGCTGCCGAGTATTGGGACATCGAGGGCGACTTCCAGCCCGAGGGGGCAGGACAGGACGCCTTCGGCGCGGTGCTGCTGGCGGTCGACGACAGACGCGTGGCGACGGGCAAGGACTTCGACCCGCAAGGCAATCTCCGCGGCGAGACCCTCGTGCTCGACGAAAGCCGTGCAACCGCTTTGGCGGAGGGCTTGCGCGACGCTCCCTTTGCGGTCAAGTCGGTAGAACAGAAGCCGTACAGGCGATCGCCGTCCCCGCCCTTCATCACCTCCACGCTGCAGCAAGAGGCCGGACGCAAGCTTCGGTTCTCATCTCAGCGAACGATGCAGGTCGCACAGCGGCTTTATGAGAACGGTTTCATCACCTATATGCGAACAGACAGCACGACGTTGTCCGGGGCCGCGATCGCCGCCGCCCGCGCTCAGATCAAAGATCTTTACGGCCCCGACTACGTTCCCTCGAGCCCGCGTCAGTACAAACGGAAGGTCAAGAACGCGCAAGAGGCGCATGAGGCCATCAGGCCGGCCGGGGATCACTTCCGCACGCCCGACGATCTGTCGTCCCAGCTAGTCGGCGACGAGATGAGGCTGTACGACCTCATCTGGAAACGAACTGTGGCGTCGCAGATGGCCGACGCAGTCGGTCGCAGCGTCCAGGTTCGACTCGAGGGACGAGCATCGTCCGGTGAAACAGCAGAGTTCGGCACCAGCGGCACGGTGATCACATTCCCAGGTTTCCTTCGCGCGTACGTCGAGGGAGCGGACGATCCTGAGGCGGAGCTCGCGGATCGCGAGACGCATCTTCCGGACCTCCGCGAGGGTCAGGCCCTGCGAGCGACCGCGATGGAGCCGAAAGGTCATTCGACGCAACCCCCACCGAGGTTCACCGAGGCTTCGCTGGTGAAGCGCTTGGAGGAACTGGGCGTGGGACGTCCGTCGACCTACGCATCGATCATGGGAACGATCCAGGACCGCGGGTACGTGTGGAAGAAAGGGTCGGCGCTCGTTCCTTCGTACATCGCGTTCTCGGTTGTGGGCCTTCTGGAGCAGCACTTCTCGAAGCTGGTCGACTACGACTTCACGGCCAAGATGGAAGACGACCTCGACATGATCGCCGCCGGGGAGTCGGAAGCGTCGCCGTGGCTTCGGAAGTTTTACTTCGGCAACGGCCAGCCCGGTTTGAAGGTGATGGTGTCCGAGCACCTCGACGAGATCGACGCTCGCGAGGTGAACTCCATCCCGGTAGGCAAGGACGCCGACGGCGTAGAGATCATCGTGCGCGTGGGGCGGTACGGCCCCTACCTCCAGCGGGGTGACGATCGAGCTTCCGTTCCCGAGGATCTGGCGCCCGACGAGCTCACGATCGAGAAGGCCGAGGAGCTTCTTAACGCCCCGAGCCACGATCGGGTTCTCGGTCCCGATCCGGAAACGGGCCTAGAGGTGTGGGCGAAGGCCGGGCGATACGGCCCCTACGTGCAGCTTGGCGAGATGGAAGAGGGCTCGAAGGAGAAGCCGAAGACCGCCTCTCTCTTCAAGAACATGGAGCTACCCACGGTGACCCTCGAAGACGCACTCCGGCTCCTCACCCTGCCCCGGACGGTGGGGGTGGCCGACGATGGTGAGGAGATCCTCGCCCTGAACGGTCGCTACGGCCCCTACATAAAGAAAGGTAGCGATACTCGTTCTCTCGGAGCCGAAGGGGACATCTTCGGTGTCTCGATGGAGGATGCTCTGGCGCTACTGGCCCAACCGAAGCAGCGTGGGCGTGGGGCGGCTGCCGCGCCTCTGCGGGAGATGGGGGAGGACCCGGTCACCAAGGCCCCCATCGTCGTGAAGAACGGACGATTCGGGCCCTACGTGACCGACGGTGAGTACAACGCCTCGATCCCTCGTGACCTGACGATCGAGAGCCTGACGCTCGAGCGGGCGGCCGAGATGTTGGCGGAGAAGCGGGCCGCCGGCCCCCCCAAGAAGAAGAAGTCGACCCGGCGCAAGAGCTCCGCGAAGAAGACCACGAAGAAAACGACCAAGAAGAAGACGTCGAAAGCGAGGGCCCCCAAGCCCCCCACCACGTCCTAGCTCGCCTGAAGGCGACCCAGTCGGGCGAGTACTAAATAGGATGAGGCTGTAATTGCCGACAAGGGAGGGCCTTCATCCAACAAGCGCCGCAGCAGCGTCCGGACCTCAAGGTCCTGGACGACGGCAGCGATGAGGTCTCCTACCTCACCCTCCTCAAGAACAAGAACTTCCTCCGCTTCTTCCTCGCCCAATTCGTTTCGAGCCTCGGCGACTGGATAGGCGTCATCGCCATCGCCGTGTTCGCTCAGAAGTTGGGTGGCGCTACGGCGGTCGGAACCGTCATGACGGCTAGGGTCCTACCGGGCTTCATCGTGGGGCCGATCGCGGGCGTGATCGCCGACCGCTACGACCGCAAGCGCACCATGGTGGTGTGCGACATCGCTCGCGCCGGGATCATCTTCTCGCTTCCCTTCGTCCCCAACCTGCTCTTCCTGCTCGTCGCATCGGTCTTCCTCGAAAGCCTCACCCTTATATGGGGGCCGGCCAAAGATGCATCGCTCCCGCACTTCGTCGCGCCGAACCACCTCGTCCGTGCCAACTCTCTATCTCTTCTCGCGATCTACGGGCCGTGGCCGCTGTCGACGATCTTCTACGTCGGGCTGGCGACGCTCGGCACTTTCCTGGCGGACCACGTGGACGTGCTGTCCGGGCTCAGCCAAGGTGAGTACTCACTTGCCCTCTGGGTCGACTCGGTCACCTTCGCGTTTTCGGCTCTGATGATCTCGACGCTCGTCATCCCCAGTTCGCGGCGTCGCGCGCAACGTCTTGACCTGTCCGAGGCCAAGAGGGACCTCGTCGAGGGTCTGAAGTTCGTGCGCGACGACCGGCAGGTGCGACCCTGGATCGTCGGCATCGCGTTCACTTTCACCGCGGCGGGCGGGGTCTTCTCGCTGGGGATCGACTTCGCGGAGAACGTCCTCGGGGCCGGCGACACCGGCTACGCGTTCATCATCGGCTTCCTGGCAACCGGCATGATCATCGGCTTGCTCGCCGTCGGCCTGATCTCCAAACGCGTTCGGCTAGACGTTCTCTTCTCCTCTTCGATCCTGCTGCTCGGTGTCGGCCTGATCGGGTTCGCCAGTCTCAGCAGTCTCACCGCAGCGATCCCCGTCGCGAGCGCGCTCGGATTCTTCGGAGGGACCGCGTATTCGACGGCGTACGGATTGATCCACGAGGTGACGCGTGACGACATGAAGGGCCGCACCTTCAGCGCGGCCTACACGGTGATCCGGATCGGCACGCTGGTGGGGCTCGGACTCTTCCCGCTGCTCGCGGGCCTCATGGGCGATCACCATCTGACCCTTCCCTTGGGGACGATCAGCTTGCCCGGCAGCCGTGTGACGCTGTGGATAGCCGGGGTATTCGCGCTGTTCGGCGGGCTGTTCTCGATGCGGGCGATAAAGGAACGCTCGGCGAAGGAGCAGAGCAGATCGCGATCGGATCGCGGGGTCTTCGTTGTGTTCGAGGGCGGCGAGGGCGCGGGCAAGACGACTCAACTCGCCGCGTTCGTGAAGTGGCTCGAAGCTAGAGGGGAGGAGGTCGTCCAGACGCGGGAGCCGGGGGGCACGAGGATCGGCCAACGGATACGGGAACTTCTCCTCGACCGTGGCGCGGCGGAGATGGATCCCCGGACGGAGGCTCTCCTCTACGCAGCAGATCGCGCTCAACATGTGGCGGAGGTCATCCGGCCGGCTCTTGAGGCGCGCAAGATCGTCGTTTCAGATCGTTTCGTCGACTCCTCGCTCGCCTATCAGGGAGTTGCGCGCGGCCTCGGGGTGGACAAGATCTTCGAGATCAGCTCGTGGGCGACCGACGGGCTCATGCCCGATCTCGTCTTCTATCTGAAGCTGGATCAAGGAAGCGGGCTTCGTCGAGTGGGTGGAGAGAAGGACAGGATCGAAACGGAGGCGGAGGTCTTTCACGAGAAGGTCGGCGAGGCTTACCTTCGCCTCGCTGCCCAATGGCCCACGAGGTTCGCGGTGATCGATGGGTCCCGCGCTCCGAACGAGATCCACGAAGAGGTCGTCTCCATCTTCGAGGATCGGCTGCAACTCGAGCCGAAACAGATTGAGGCTCCTCTCGACATCTCGCCGCCCGGACCTCCGGTGCCGCGATGAACGTGTGGGACAAGCTGCATCGCAGCCGCGTGATCGACGGGCTCGCAGGACAGATGGAGTCCGGCGCGATCCCACACGCGTGGCTGCTGCTCGGGCCCGCCGGGTCGGGCAAGGGCTCGGCGGCTCTCGCGATGGCCGCCTCGCTCAACTGCGAAGTCGAGCCGGGGATCGGTTGCGGAACGTGTTCGACCTGCGCCCGCATCGTGCGTCGGCGCCATCCCGACGTTCATCACGTCGTAGCGGAGGGTCAGATCATCCCCGTCGATCTCATCCGCGAGGTGGTCATCCCCGAAGCCGCACGATCTCCATTCGAGGGCCGCTTCAAGGTATTCATCATCGAAGAGGCCGAGCGTATGAATCCGCAGGCGCAGAACGCGCTCTTGAAGACACTCGAAGAGCCGCAGCCCGACACCGTTTTCATCCTCCTCTCGGGCAACGAAGACGAGGTGCTCGAGACGATCAGGTCTCGCTGTCGCATCGTGCGACTCGAGCCGGTGGCCGAGGCGCGGATCGTAGAGATGCTGGAGGAGGACGGGGTTTCGGAGGAGTCGGCACTGCTGGCGGCGCGCCTGGCCGACGGCGATTTCGATCGCGCCCGGAACCTTGGTGAGGACGAAGTCGTGCTGCGAAGGCGCAACTTCTGGATAAAGGTGCCGCCCCGATTGATGTCGCCCGTCGATGCGCAAGACGCGGCAGCCGAGATACTCGCCGAGGCAAAGGTTGCGGTGAAGGATCGCGAGAAGGCCCAGAAGCAAGAGATCGTTGAACTGGCGGATGCGATCGGCGAGGGTCGGGGCACAGGTGGGGCGAGGGCGGCACTCTCGAAGAGACACCGTCGCGAGCTGCGCCGCCTCGAGGAAGACGTCCTGGGGGAGGCGCTCAGTTCGCTCGCCTCCTATTACAAGGACGTCGTCGCGATCAGAGTGGGAAGCCCCGACTCGGTGACCAATATCGATCTCTTGCCCGAGCTCGAAGCCTGGGCTGCGTCGGACGCGACAACGGTGGATCTGCTGAGAGCGGCGGAACGTTGCATCGACGTACGTGCTTCGTTCGTGAGCAATGCCAACGCTTCGCTTGCCATCGAAGCGGCCCTCGTAGAGATCTCAGCGAGAGTTCGTCCGCCGATGGCTGCGGCCGCGGACTGGAACTAGTCAGCGTGGCCTCCACCTCCGGCCCGCAGGGGATGGCCGACGCACCTTCCGAACGTCCCGATCTGAGGGTGGTGCAGCCCGAGGACTTCGGGATCGGGGCGCTCTTCCAGATCATCCGAGAGGCAGTGATCGTTGCGAACGCCGAAACGGAACGCATCGTCCTGTGGAACGGAGCGGCGAGCTCAATCTTCGGATACTCGGAGGAGGAAGCACTCCAGCTTCCACTTCACGCTCTCGTGCCTGAGAGCCTGCGCGACAGACATCGACTCGGCATCGCGAGTTACAGCGCGACCGGTCATGGTGATCTCATCGACCGCAACACCATCCTGGAGCTGCCCGCTCTGCGGAAGGATGGGATGGAGATCACGATCGAGTTCTCTCTGACGCCGATCGAGAACCTGAACGGGCAGGGGCGGTTCGCTCTGGCGATCATTCGCGACGTGACGGAGCGGGTGCAGCTAGACGCCTTGAGGAACGACTTCGTTGCGATGGTGGCTCACGATCTTCGGTCTCCGATGAGCGTGATCGCGGGCTTCGCGGAGACGCTGAGCAAGAGATGGGACCGTCTGGAAGCGGAGCAACGGTCGATGCTTCTGGATGGCATAGCGCGCAACGTGTACAGCCTCGACCACCTGATCGAGGACGTCCTTCAGGTGGCCCGTTTGGAGTCCGGGCAGTTCAGCTACGAGATCGAGCCGTTCGATCTGGCCGCCCTCTTGCGTCGCACCGTCGCGGAGATCACCCGACCGGAGGGCCGACCCGAGATAGAGGTAGATGCAACAGACCTTCCGCTCGCTCTGGGCGACGAGTTGCGGAACTGGCAGATCCTCAACAACCTCTTGTCCAACGCGCTCAAGTTCTCGCCGGTGGAATCGATCGTTCGGGTAGAGGCGATCCAGATCGACAACGAGCTCCGGATCTCCGTCATCGATCAAGGCGTCGGTGTTGCTGAATCCGACGTCGCTCGTTTGTTCGGCAAGTTCTCGCGCGTTTCCCAAGGAGGCGGTAAGGCGAGCGGCACCGGCCTTGGGCTTTACATCTGCAGGTTGATGGTTGAAGCCCAGGCGGGATCGATCGGTGTCACCAGTGAACAGGGTCAGGGCTCGACGTTCTTCTACACGCTTCCGATCGCGGCAGCCGACGTTGCATAAGATCCTCGCCGTTGTCGAAGACGACACCGACATGCGCATGCTGATCAAGGTGCTCCTGTCACACGACTCCGACCTCGAGATCACCGGAGAAGCGAACACGGCGGAAGAGGCTTTGAAGCTCGCGGTAGAGAGGCCGAGCGACTTGATCATCCTCGACCATTTCATCCAGGGGCCGACGATGGGTTTGGAGCTTGCTCCCCTCCTCAAGAAGGTCGCGCCCCATTCCAAGATCTTGATGTTCAGCGCGCATGATCTGGAGGTCGAGGCGTCACGGGAGCCGGCGATCGACGTCTTCCTCCGCAAGAAGAGCTTCGATCAACTGCTTCCCATGGTCCGTGGCTTGCTCGACCCCGACACCAAGGATGAGTCGCAAGCCGGACCGGAGTAGCCACTAGAATCGGGCGACCCAGCCGGGGTAGCTCAGTCGGCAGAGCGATTCACTCGTAATGAATAGGTCAGGGGTTCGATTCCCCTCCC
>JAXDJL010000167.1:0-3154 GCA_034665685.1 Actinomycetota bacterium
ACACGTCGAGGGCCCGGAAGTCGTGCAGCTTCATCTCGGTGGCCTTGGCCTCCGGCCACAACTTCTCGAACGTCGCGAACGCCTGGGGTCCCTGGATCGCAAGGATCGTCCAACGATCCCATTCGTCAACGGGATGCGTGCCCGACTCTTCGATCTTGTCGGCCACGGCCGCCACGTTCGATGCGTTCGGTACCACGAGCCATTCGTCGTCTGCGAGGCGATACACGAAGACGTCGTCAACGCAGCCGCCGTCCTCGGTAAGAACCAGTGAGTACGCGGCGCGTCCGGGAGCGAGAGAAAGAACGTCACACGTCACGGCCTCTTGCAGCGCCGCGCCCGCTTCGGGGCCGGTCACTCGCAACTTGCCGAGGTGCGACACGTCGAAGACTCCGACTTTGGTTCGCACCGCGCGATGCTCCGCGATGATCCCTTCGTACTGCAGCGGCATCTCCCACCCACCGAACTCGGTGAGCTTCGCGCCCAGCTCGCGGTGCGCGTGCAAGAGGACCGTTGCGCGTTCGGCGGACATGTCGCTCAGCCGGCGAGATCCAGGAAGTCCGGAGGTCGGGCGTCCCGTGCGGCCTTGGGAACAGACCCTTCGAACTGCTGCGAGGGGGGCTCCAACCCGTACTTCATCAGGAGGTTCATGTAGTCCCGCTGGTAGAGAACCCTGCATTTCACGCCTGGGTACAGCTCCTGGAGGCGGCGGGCCTTGCGGTTCTTCTTCGTCACGAGCTTCTGGTTGAGGGTCGTTATCTCGATGTAGCTGTCGAAGGTCGGGAGGTAGAAGTCCGGAGAGAAGCGTTGCGTGGGGTTCCCGCTCCGATCCCATTCGATATCGAACGTCGTGGGCTCGTACTCCCACTCGATCTCGTAGAAATCCAAGAGCTTCGCGAACTGCATCTCGCTGTTGTGCGCGAACCGAACTCGTTGATGGGGAAGGAGAGATCCTGTCTCGACCGGGTTGTCTTCGCCCGTGGGGATGTCAGCCCTCCTCTACTTGCCTTCCTGCGCCTGGGGATACCTCCGCACCGTATCCCACAGGCTCGGCCTGGGGACGGAGTTCGCGGAGATCGCCGGCAAGTTGGTCGCGCACCTGTCCGACCGCAACCACGGCACCGAGCACTCCCTGCCCATTGCGAAGAACGTCGATGACCTCGGCGCCGGAATTGCACGCGTAGACCCCGCTGCCGTCGGCCACGATGGTGACGCTCGACCAGTCGTCGTCCAGGTGCTCGCGTACGTAGTCGATCGCTTGACGCACCTTCTGCAAGCTGGCCCCGGCCTCCGTGAGGTTCTTGATGACCCTCAGCTGAAGGAGGTCGTTGAAGGAGTACAGCCGCTGCGTCCCGGAGCCGTGCGCCTCTTGGAGGGACGGCACGACCAGCTCGGTACGCGTCCAGTAATCGAGCTGCCGGTAGGTGATCCCGACGATCTTGCAGGTCTGTGGACCCCGATACCCGACCTCTTCCATCTCGCGCCTCCCCGGTGCGACGGCTGACTGGTGAAGTGACAGGCTCGTAGTTACGAGCGTGTATGCGTCAGATTAGAGGTACGGGCGCGCGCTGTCAACGATAAGGCTCAATGTTACCTGGAGAGTTCAGACGAAGGACGCAGAACGTCTAGGCCGTAAGACGGAACGGTCAGCCCTCGGTCAGGAAGTCGTCCGGGCTGACCTGATCGAGGAACTCGCGGAACTTCTCGACCTCGTCCTCCTCATCGTCCTTCAACTCGATGCCGGCCTGTTCCATGACCTCTTCGGCGCCGAAGATCGGGGACCCCAGACGCACCGCCAGAGCGATCGCGTCGCTGGGCCTGGACGACACCTCGACGGTGCTCCCGCCGGCCACCATCCTGATCGTCGCGAAGAAGGTCTGGTCGACGAGCTCGGAGATGACGATCCGTTCGACCTGCACGCCCGTCTCGCGGAGGACGTCGCGGAGGAGGTCATGTGTCATCGGGCGGGGCGTCTCGATCCCCTGCAGCGCGAACGCGATCGCGGTCGCCTCGACGGCGCCTATCCAGATAGGTAGATAGCGTTCGCCGCTCATCTCCTTCAAGAGGACGATGGGCTGATTCGACGGTAATTCGACGCGGACCCCAACGAGCGAGAGCTCGAGCATGGAGGGGAAACTAACACCCCGCTACGCCTAGAGAGCGAGGGGGAAGAGCTCCTTGGCGAAGACATACGGGTCGCTTCCAAGGAGGGAGATATCCCCCACCGCCAGGAGGTCTGGAACGTTCCGATAACGGCCCTGCCAGTCCAGCCCGTAGCCCAGAACGAACACGTCGTCGATCTGGAACCCGGAGAACTCGAGGGGGACGGGCACGATGCGCCGGGCCACCTTGTCCAAGAGCGTCACGGTGCGAAGGGAGATGGGGCCCCGCCCCTCGAGCGTGCGACGGAGGTAGTTGAGGGTCAAGCCCGTGTCGACGATGTCCTCCACGATCAGGACGTCTCTTCCCCCGACGTCGCTCTCGAGGTCTTTCACGATCTTCACCACGCCCGACGAAGAGGGACCGTTCCCGTAGGCCGAGATCGACATGAAATCGACCTCGACGTCGATCGGGAGAGCGCGCACGAGGTCCGCAAGGAACATCGCCGAGCCCTTCAGGACGCTGACGAGGATCGGAGGACGCGCCCCCTCGCGGTAGACGTCGGCGATCTGACCGCTCAAGTCGTCCACGCGCTGCGCGATCTGTTCGCGCGTGAAGAGGACCCGGAAATCGTTGCTCACGGCGCCACCGGGATGAGCTTCGCGCCGAGCGCCAGGATGTCGCCGAGCAGCCGCGCCGCGGGCGAGTCGCCCGTGGCTTCGTCGACGCGTCCTTCCGCGAGAGCCGGCACGGTCGCGACGATGCGCCCTTTGTCGTCCACCACCCGCACGGTTCCCACTCGCTCGCCGGGAGCGGGAGCCGGGGCTCCGGCCGGCCGGCCGATGAAGGAGACCACGACGCTCGCGGGATCGTTCGGTCCGCGGACGGTGGCTCCAGCAACCGCCGTAGTCGCGCCTCCCGGGTCGAAGACCACCGAGGCCACCGGGTCTCCCCGAGCGAGCAAGACGCCTCGCCGGAGAAGACGCCAACCTCGATCCAGCAACGTGGACGAGTCCCGGAAGGCATCGGCCGAGTTCATGACGACGCTCACCAGCCG
>JAXDJL010000168.1:0-2931 GCA_034665685.1 Actinomycetota bacterium
CTCAAGGAGGCGCCCGCACCCAAGCCGAAGCCCGGAGAGCGCGCCGTCGCGCTGAGACACTTCGCGGTCGAGGTCGATGGGAAGAGACTCGACGTCAAGCTGCGCGAACAGTTGGACGAGGTCGTCCGTCCCAAGAAGCCGCGGCCCCCCAAGAAGTCGGGAGGGATCGGCGGAGGCGGCGGCGAGGCGCTAACGGCCCCGATGCAGGGGACGATCGTCAAGGTGCTCGTCGAACAAGGACAGTCGGTCGAAGCTGGGGCCACGATCGCCGTCCTCGAAGCGATGAAGATGGAGAACTCGATCCTCGCTCACACCTCGGGGAAGGTTGAGGAGATCAAGGTGAAGCCCGGCCAATCGGTGGAGGCCGGAGCGGTCCTAGCCCTGATCCGCTAACCCCCGCCCACTTTTGTAACCAGCACCTGCGTTTGTGCGGGCTCCTGTGACAAAAGTGCGCTAGGGAAGGGTGGAGGGGTCGATGCCGGTGATCTTGATGCCGGAACGATCGGTTTTGTAGCGGTGATTGATCCCTATCAGTAGCGCCGTGATCGGTTCGACTATGCGGGCGTTCTCCAGTGGGCCCGCGTCGACGTAGCCGAGATTGGGGATGGCCGAGATGAGCTCCTTGATCGCGACCTTCCCTTCCTTCGGGCCGCACACCAGCACGTCGCCTTCGAGCGCGACGTCGATGTCGTTCAGAGCGACGGCGGCCAGGGAGTGGAACGCAGCGCACATCCGGATCCCCTTCGGTAAGAACGACTTCGCGTGTTGCGCAGCCGATCCCTCCCACACCCCGAGCGTGTGGGTGACCTTCCCGCCCACGTTGGCGGCAACCGGGACGGTGCAGTCGACGACGACCGCCTCCGGACGCAGATAGTCGGCGATGGACTTGTAGATCCCGGCCTGCGCGGAGAAGGGAACCGTCACGACGATGAGATCGGACGCGGCTGCCGCCTCTTCGTTCGGGAGGCCGCGGATTTTGTTCCCGGGCACGCGCTCGTTGAGCTTGGCCGCGGCCGTTCGGGCGCGCTCTGCGTCGCGCGAACCGATCACCACGTCCATTCCCGCTTGCGCCCATCTCAGTGCGAGCCCCGAACCTTCGTCACCGGTCCCCCCGATTACGACGACCTCGTCCACCGGCATCAGAGGGCCGCCGGCTCGTAGACGCCGAATACACCGCGCAGAACATCCGACACCTCGCCGAGAGTGGCGTAGGCAGCCAGCGCCTCACGCATCGGATAGAGGAGGTTGTCGGTCCCCCGTGCAGCTTCTTCGAGGGCCTTCAGGGTTCGCTCGACCTCGGCCGTGTCGCGCTCGGCGCGCAGCTTCGCAAGCTTCTCCACCTGACGCCGTTCGAGCTCCGGGTCCAGCTCGTGCAGTTCTACCGGCTCCTCGGTGTCGGCCTGGAACCGGTTCACCCCGACGATGACTCTTTCCCCCGATTCGATGCCCTGAGCGATCCGGTAGGCGGACTCCTCGATCTCGCGCTTCATCCACCCCGCCTCGATCGCCTCGACCGCGCCGCCCATCTTCTCGATCCTCGCGAGGTAATCCCGCGCCCGCTCTTCGATCTCGTCCGTTAGGGCCTCGACCATCCACGACCCGCCCATGGGATCCGCGGCGTCGGCGACACCTGACTCGTAGCCGATCACCTGTTGGGTACGGAGTGCGATCGTGGCCGCCTTCTGGCTGGGCAACGAGAGTGCTTCGTCGAACGAGTTCGTGTGCAGCGACTGCGTTCCGCCCATCACCGCGGCCAGCGCCTCCAGTGCCGTTCGAACGATGTTGTTCTCGGGCTGCTGAGCGGTGAGGGTGGCGCCCCCCGTCTGGGTGTGGAACCTAAGCATCATCGACTTGGGGTCCTTGGCGTGGAACCTCTCCTTCATGACGCGTGCCCAGATCCGCCGCGCGGCACGGAACTTCGCCACCTCCTCGAAGAAGTTCATGTGACAGGCGAAGAAGAAGGAGAGCCGGGGCGCGAAGTCGTCAACGTCGAGGCCCGCGGCAATCGCGGCCTCCACGTACGCGATCCCGTCCGCGACGGTGAAGGCGACCTCCTGAACCGCGGTGCTTCCCGCTTCGCGCATGTGGTAGCCGGAGATGGAGATCGTGTTCCAGCGAGGAAGCCTGGCCCGGCAGTACGCGAACAGGTCGGTGATGATCCTCATCGAGGGCCGGGGCGGGTAGATATAGGTCCCGCGCGCCGTGTACTCCTTCAAGATGTCGTTCTGGGTTGTCCCGCTGATCTTCTCGGGGGGAACGCCCTGCTTCTCCGCGACGAGCTCGTAGAGGAGGAGGAGTATCGACGCCGTCGCGTTGATCGTCATCGAGGTGGACACCTCGCCCAGAGGCAGCCCGTTCAGGAGGTCTTCCATATCCGCCAGCGAATCGATCGCTACTCCCACGCGGCCCACCTCGGACTGCGCACGCGGGTGGTCGGAGTCGTAGCCCATCTGGGTCGGCAGATCGAACGCCACCGATAGACCGGTCTGGCCCGCTTTGAGGAGATAGTGGAAGCGTTTGTTCGTTTCCTCCGCGCTCCCGAAGCCCGCGTACTGCCGCATCGTCCAGAGACGATCCCGGTACATCCCGCGGTAGATCCCGCGGGTGAACGGGAACGAGCCGGGCTCTCCGAGATCGGTTTCGAGATCGAATCGCGCGTCGTCCGGACCATAGACCGGCTGTATCTCGATGCCGGAGTCGGTCGTCCGATTCTGTTCCACGACAACGATGCTACTGGCCCATCCCGCCGTGGCGAGGCGGATAGGATGAGCCGCCTATGGCGACGGTCGAAGAGGTCTATCGCAAGAAGAAGCCCAAGGCGTTCGACGGTGAGCGCAAGCCCTCGAGTTTCGAAGTCTGGTCATGGTTCTTCATGAGGATCTCGGGCGTCATCCTCCTCTTCCTCGTGCTCATCCACCTCTTCGTGATGCA